>CANGPW010000001.1 GCA_947456185.1 Bacteroidota bacterium
AACATGGTCAATGTTTTAAATCCAACGCCCATTTATTGTTTTGAAAATACGCATTTTTACGATGTTTTAAAAATCATTTTCAATTCAAATTTGAGTACTATTCCTGTGGTAGATAGTGAGCAAAATTTTAAAGGAATCATTGCTGCTAAAGATTTAGCAAAGCTGCTTTATCAGAACAGTAGCTTGAATCAAGATGGTGGAATTATATTTTTGCAAATGAATGCTCAAAGTTATTCGTTGGCAGAAATAGCAAGAATTACGGAAGTAAATAATGCTAAAATTTTATATGCTCATGTGTTTCCTTTGGCCGATGAAAACAACAATGTTCAGGTTTCGTTAAAATATAATATTATTGATTTAAAGTATATCATTGCTACTTTTGAAAGGTTTAATTATCAAATTATTTTTAGCACTCCAAATTTAAATGAAGACGATTCAACCAACAAAAAGTTTGATTGGTTAATGAAGTATTTGAATACATAAAAACGATGAATTTAGCCATTTTTGGTAGATATTTTAAAGAAGAACGTTATACCGAACTTCAACAGTTTTTCAATTATTTAGAAAACAGTGAAATTAATTTTTCTGTTTACCGAAAGTTTTTGGAAGATGGATTAAGAAACGGACTAAATGTGTCGCCTAAAACCAAAACTTTTGATACTTATAATGACTTTACAAAAACAGATTATGATTTTGTAGTGAGCATTGGTGGCGATGGAACTATTTTAATGTGTTTGGAGTTTGTAAGGGAAAAAGAAACACCAATTATTGGTATCAATACCGGAAGATTAGGATTTTTGGCTGGAGTTTCTGCAGGCGATGCCATTAACATGGTTGAAGAGTTAAAAAAAGGCAGTTACAGCATTGATTCAAGAACAGTTTTAAAGTTAGATAGCAATAAACCCAATATGTTTGGTGGTGTAAAATATGCCTTGAACGATTTTGTAATTCACAAAAAAGACAGTTCAAGTATGATTACCATTCACACTTTTATCAATGGTGAATTTTTAAATTCTTATTGGAGCGATGGATTAATTGTTTCTACTCCAACGGGCTCTACAGGTTATAATTTAAGTTGTGGCGGTCCAATTCTATATCCTTCCTCTGCTAGTTTTGTAATTACACCTATTGCCCCGCATAACTTAAACGTGCGTCCAATTATTATTTCTGATAATAATGTAATTTCATTTCAAGTGGAAGGCCGAAGTACTTCGTTTTTAGCCACTTTAGATTCCCGTTCTGAAAGCATAGAATCAGATTCGGAATTAGCAGTTAGCAAAGCAAATTTTAAAATGAATTTGGTACGCTTAAACAATGAAAATTATTTACAAACCCTTCGCGAAAAATTGATGTGGGGAATTGACAATAGAAATTTTAGAAATAGTTAGAATAACATGGGGCATTCTAAAAAGGACAGACTTTTCCATTTTGTCACATTGAGCGAAGTCGAAATGTTTTAAAACGAGAATATTAATTTCTCGAATCCGCTCGAAATGACGAGGATTTTATAGCTTTTTAGACAGCCGCATCTTTTGTTGTTTTATAATCTTTAGTTCCTTGAATAGTTAGGAGCTTCTTTGGTAATTCTTACATCGTGTGCATGGCTTTCTTTTGCACCTGCAGAAGTTATTTTTACAAATTTTGCTTGCTGTAAATCAGCAATTGTTGCTGCTCCGCAATAACCCATTCCGGCTTTTAAACCACCAACAAATTGGTAAACTACTTCTTTTAAAGTTCCTTTAAACGGTACAATTCCAACAATTCCTTCAGGAACTAATTTAGCAATTTCGTCTTCAGCATCTTGAAAATAACGGTCTTTACTTCCTTCTTTCATGGCTTCAATACTTCCCATTCCGCGATACGATTTGAATTTACGTCCTTCATAAATTACCGTTTCTCCCGGACTTTCTTCCACACCCGCAAAAATAGAACCCGACATAATAGAACTTGCACCAGCAGCTATGGCTTTTACCAAATCGCCACTGTATCTAATTCCACCATCGGCTATGATTGGAACACCGCTTCCAGCAATTGCCTTGGCACTTTCATAAACAGCTGTTAACTGAGGAACGCCAATTCCTGCAATAATTCTTGTGGTACAAATAGAACCTGGTCCTACACCTACTTTAACCGCATCTACACCGGCATCTACTAAAGCTTTTGCGCCACTTCCTGTAGCTACATTCCCTGCAATGATATCAATGTTTGAAAACAATTTTTTTATGCGAGCTACTTCATTTAAAACGCCACGAGAATGACCATGTGCTGTGTCAATAATTACTACATCTACACCAGCTTTTACTAAAGCATGAATTCTTTCTTCAGTATCGGCAGTAACGCCAACTGCTGCACCTGAAAGCAAACGGCCATGCTTATCTTTACATGCTGAAGGATGTGCTTTAACCTTTAAAATATCTTTATAAGTAATTAAACCTTTTAGGAAATTATCTTTATCAATAACCGGTAATTTTTCAATTTTATATTGCTGTAAAATTAGCTCTGCTTGCTTTAGGTCAGTTCCTTCTGGCGCAGTAATAATTTTATCCTTGGTCATAATATCACATACGCATTTGTTCATGTCTGTTTCAAATCGTAAATCTCTGTTAGTTAAAATACCAACTAATTTACCATTGTCGTTAATAATTGGAATGCCGCCAATTTTATTTTCAGTCATTAATTTAAGCGCATCGCGTAAAGTTGCAGAATCGTGAAGTGTAACAGGATCTAAAATTAATCCACTTTCGCTACGTTTTACTTTTCTAACTTCAGCAGCATGACGCTCAATGCTCATGTTTTTATGAATAATGCCAATTCCACCTTCTTGCGCCATAGCAATAGCTAATTTGCTTTCAGTAACAGTATCCATTGCTGCAGTAACAATTGGAATTTTTATTTGAATATTTCTAGAAAGTTGTGTGGTAGTATTTACCTCGCGGGGCAATATTTCAGAATATGCGGGTAAAACTAAAACGTCATCGTAGGTTAAACCTTCGGTGTAAAATTTATCAGATTGGTTAAGCATGGCAAATAAGATTACGGGTGTTTATTTGCGGTGCAAGTTTAGGCTTCTAAGTTTGATTATTTTAAAAAAAAGGAAATTATTTTCATTTTTTCATTAAAAATCATAAAAAAGCGTCAATATGAATTATACCAAAACTGTTTGTGTAGCTTCTATTTTCACCAATTTTTGTCGGTATAAAATACCAATGGCTTTCTTAAAAGTTTTTTTACTCATGCCTAGCAATCTTCTTATATCGTCCGGATCACTGTTGTCGTGAAGTGCTATCACGCCATTGTGTTTTTTTAAATAATCCAAAATTAATTGCGAGTTGATGTCAACGTTTTCAAATCCAATTTTCTGTAGACTTAAATCTATTAAGTTACCTTCTTTAATTTGCTTCACGTAACCTTTTAAACTATCACCAACTTTAATAGGGGAGTAAATTTCGTTTTTGTAAATTAAACCCTTGTATTTATTATTAATAATGGCAAAATACCCCAAATCAAAATCTTCAAAAATTAATAAATCTACTTCCTGATTTGCTTTTAAATCACAATCTGTATTGTCTAAATATCGGTTTAGTTTTGTGGTAGCCACCAATCGGTCGGAGGTTTCGTCTAAAAACAAATAAACCACATAGCTTTTGTGGTCATACATTTTTGTAGCTTGTTCTTTAAAAGGAACCAACAAATCTTTGTCTAATCCCCAATCCATAAATGCACCAAAAGAAGCGGCATCCACTACTTTAAGTGTCGCAAAACTATTGATCGTAATTTTTGGTGTTTGTGTTGTTGCTATTATTTTATCTTCAGAATCGTTGTAAATAAAAACATCAACTACATCTTTCAGTTGTAAATTATCTGGAGCGTATTTAAAAGGTAAAAATACTTCTTCTCCTGATGTATCAATTAGAAAAAATCCCATTGCACTGCCTCTGTTTACCAATAAATTATTTACCTCACCTAATTTGATCATTTTGCTTGTTTTTAAAATTATTTTTCAAAACTATTTAAAATTATACAGCCTACTTCATTTTATTTAGTAAAATTGTAAACAATAATAATCCCAAAAGCTAAAAATTTTGACGAAGTTAAGTGTAAATATCAACAAGTTTGCTACCATTAGAAATGCGCGTGGCGGCAATAATCCAAATTTAGTTCAAGTAGCCATCGACTGTCAAAACTTTGGTGCTGATGGAATTACTATACATCCGCGCCCCGATGAGCGCCATATTCGTTATGCCGATGTGTTTGATATAAAGCAAATAATTACCACCGAATTTAATATTGAAGGAAATCCTTTGGAAGACAAATTTGTGCAATTGGTGTTAGACAGCAAACCAACACAAGTAACTTTAGTTCCCGATTCTTTGAATCAAATTACCAGTAATCATGGTTGGGATACTTTAAAAAATTATCAGTTTTTGTCTGATATGATCAATGTTTTTAAAAAAGAAGGCATTAGAACTTCCATTTTTGTAGATGCGAATTTAGAAATGATAGAAGGAGCAAAATTAACTGGAACCGACAGAATAGAACTTTATACCGAACATTTTGCGCAGCATTTTCAAACCGATAAAGAAAATATAATTAAACCCTATACAATTGCTGCCATTCGCGCACATGAACTAGGAATGGGAATAAATGCTGGCCACGATTTAGATTTGGAAAACTTATATTTTTTCAATCAAAATATTCCAAATTTGGCAGAAGTTTCCATTGGTCATGCTTTGGTTTGCGATGCCATTTACTTAGGTTTGCATAACACCATTCAACTATATAAAAACAAATTAAAATAAAAATACATGAATAGAAATTGGCTGTATACACTTAGCTTAACTCCAGGATTAATGGCCATTTATGGCAATTTAACAGGGGGTGTTTTTGCCTTTGGCAATTTTGTTTTTTCACTTGTTTTTTTGGCAATTTCAGAATGGATTACCAAAGATTTTCTTTCAAACGAAACAACTGATCAAGATGATTTAATTCCCAAATTTATTCTTTTACTGCATATTCCATTTCAATTAATGTCGGTGGCAAGTTTATTTTATGGAATTTATACGCATGTTTTAACCGATTATTTTATAGTAGGCGCAGCTTTAAGCACTGCATTAAATTCTGGAACTTCGGCCATTATTGTATCGCACGAATACATTCACAGAAAAGTAAAATACGAAAGAATGTTAGGTAAGTTATTGCTGTTTTCAGCAGGAAATTTATATTTTTATATTGATCATTTAAAAGTTCATCACAAATGGGTTGGAACCAATAAAGACCATGCAACCGCTCGTTTAGGAGAATCGTTGTATACCTTTTTTGTGCGTTCGGTTTCAGGTCAATTTTGGGGCGCTATAAAAATAGAAGCCCAACGATTAAAAACCCAAAATAAAATGACTTACGGTTTAGGAAATTATGTAATTAGACAATTGGTTTTACAAATTGTATTTCTGTTTTTGGTGTATTATTTTATTGGAACGATAGCTGTTGGCGCTTGGTTAATTCAATGTTTATTTGCCAATTTTTTATTAGAATATGTGAATTACATTCAACATTATGGATTAAGTAGAAACGAAAATCAGCGTGTAACCGAAGAACACAGTTGGCAAAGTGATAAATTTGTAAGTCGATTTGTACTGGTTGATTTATCGCGCCATGCCGACCACCATTATTATGCTTCAAAGCCTTATCATACTTTAAAAACTTATCAAAATAGTCCAGTATTACCAACAGGTTACGCGGGTTTATTCTTTATTGCAGCAGTTCCAAAACTTTGGTTCAGTATAATGAATAAAAAAATAAATGAAATGAATTTATCTACTAATTAATCAATTTTTTACATGAAACTAAAATCAATAATTTAAAGTGGATTCAATAAAAATTTCTTTCATTGAAACCCTCGAAATTTTGGTTGTTATAACCACTCTATTGTATAATTATTTTCTCATCAAACAAACCATTATTTGTTGGCTGTTTGGTTTTTTAGCTTCATTTCTTGGCTTGATTATTTTTTACGAAAAACAATTAATCGGACAAATAATTCTTCATGTTTTTTATTCCATGATGGCTGTTTATGGTTGGTATATCTGGGGGAAAAGCAATAAGCATTTGTCAGTCAATAAATGGCCAATCATGAATCATATTTATGTAATTGGCTCGGGCATTTTATTAACTTTTATATTGGGAAATTTTGTCCTAAATAAATTCACCGAAAATGTAAACTTCCTTGATATCAGCATTACCATATTTTGCTTTGTAGCTACTTTTAAAGAAGCCCATAAAATACTATCAGCTTGGCTTTATTGGATTGTTTTAAACATGGCAAGCCTTGTTTTATATATGCAAAGTAATTTAAAAATTTACGCTTTGCTCATGTTCATTTATACCATTTTATCAATCAAAGGATATTTGGTTTGGCGAAAAAATTTGACAGAATCTATTCCAAATTATTAGAATAAATTCAAACAGTTTGCTTGAGGTTGGTTAAAACACCCAACCATAGGTAACTGCTTTTTACTCCACATGTAACAATAATCCTTTTAAATATTCTCCTTCAGGATGATAAATATTGATTGGATGGTCATCGGGTTGGCTTAATTGGCGAACAATGCGAACATTTCTTTTTGTTTCGGCTGCGGCACTAAAAACTATTTTTCTAAAAAGATCTTTGTCAATATGCTGACTACAGCTAAAAGTAAAAATTAATCCGTTAGGTTTTACTTTTTCAATGCCTAATTTATTTAAACTTTGATAACCCCTTGAAGCATTTGCCACTGCTCTTGAATGCTTAGCAAAAGCAGGAGGATCTAACACTATGATATCATATTTTTTTTCGCATTGTTTTAAATAATCAAAACAATCAAGGGCTATTCCTTCGTGGTTTGTTAAACCATTTAACGCCACATTTTGATTGCATAATTCAATGGCATCTTTGCTGCTATCTACCGAATCAACCCAAGCAGCGCCATTTTGCAAAGCAAACAAACTAAATCCGCCCGAATAACTGAAAGTATTCAAAACAGTTTTGCCTTTACTTAATTCACCAAGTGTTTTACGGTTTTCGCGTTGGTCAATAAAAAAACCAGTTTTTTGTCCTGTTTCTACATTGATATTAAACTTTACACCATACTCTTTTCCTTCAATTGGCATGGGCAATGCGGCATCGTTAACCCAACGGTTTCCGTCAGTAACTTGCTCCAATAATTGGGTGCTTTGTTTTGTTTTTAAATAAATATGGTGAAATCCTAAACTATGCAACGCATCAAAAATAGTTTGACTAATCAACTCCACACCTTTTACCAATATTTGGCAAACAGCTGCTTGGTTATAAATATCGATAATTATACCTGGAAAAAAATCTCCTTCCGCATGAATCAATCTGTAAATATTGGTAGTTTCAGGGTTGATGAATAACTTACGGTAATTAAATGCACGAGTTATTTTTTCTTTCCAATAGTTTTCATCAATCACCATTGGCTCCCTTGTAAATTCAAAAAGCCTGCACATAATCTGGCTGTTAGGCGCAAAAAAACCGTAACCCAACAATTCATCGGCATTGCTTCTCACTTCCACTATAGAACCATTTGGCGCTTTTGGCATTTGCTTTACGCCACCACTAAACACCCAAGGATGACGGTTTAGTAACGAACGCTCTCTGCCACTTTTTAAAATAATTTTTTCGTAATTCATGCAGCTGCAAAGATGCAATAAAATGTGGGAGAGACAAGATAAGCCTTTTCTCTTTTATCAATCAATTTATGCAACAGCAATTTCCAACATGTTACGGGCAACCTTCGCGGTTGGCCAAATACTATAATCAAAATCATTAGATGCATTCCCATATTTAGGGCAACCGCGAGGATTGCCCCGACATTATCTTATTCAATAATAATTTCAATTTATACCCAAAAAAATCCTACAATTCGGAACTTCCCAAAACTTCACAAAAAAATCATACAAAAAAACCTTTTGGATTATGTAAAATTGCAATGCAAAACAATTTAATTTTTTCACGCATTGACACCACAACTCAGAAACCGCTACACCGATTTAATTCATCAAACTTTCTTTTTCCCTCGTCATGGTTTTGAGGTTATTGAGAATCATTTGCATTTTAATGGCATTGATTTAATGGCATTGGTAAAGGAATATGGAACGCCTTTAAAGTTTAGCTATTTACCCAAAATAAGCAGCCAAATTCAAAAAGCAAACGAACTTTTTAACAAAGCCATTGCAAAGCATAATTATGCTGGAAAATATTTTTATTGCTATTGCACCAAAAGCTCACACTTTAGTTTTGTAATAAATGAAGCGCTAAAAAACAATGTAGACATTGAAACTTCATCGGCTTTCGATTTAGAAATTCTAAGTAAATTACATGCCGAAGGAAAGTTTGGAACGGATAAATTCATTATTTGCAATGGTTTTAAAAATGAACCTTATGCCATAAACATGGCAAACTTGGTGAATGCTGGTTTTGAAAACTTAATTTGTGTGTTAGACAATCCCGAAGAATTTGATTTAATAGCAAGCAAAACCACCAATATTACCAAGCTTGGAATACGAATAGCAACTGAAGAAGAACCTAACTTTTCGGTTTACACTTCTCGCTTAGGAATGAGCTATAAAAAAGTGGTTGATTTATATCATTCAAAAATTAAAGACAATGAATTATTTAAACTAAAAATGGTTCATTTCTTTGTAAATTCAGGCATAAAAGATACTACTTATTACTGGAGTGAATTAGCCCGATTGGTTCATGTGTACTGCGATTTAAAAGAAGCTTGCCCAGAATTAGACACCATTGACATTGGAGGCGGAATGCCAATTTACACCTCGCTTGGGGTAGAGTATGATTATGAATACATGATAGATCAAATTGTATTTTATATTAAAACCATTTGCGATAACAGAAACATAGAAGTTCCAAATATTTTTACAGAATTTGGTTCGTTTACAGTTGGTGAAAGTGGTGGAATTTTATATTCGGTAATTGGCGAAAAAGAACAAAATGACAAGGAAAAATGGTTAATGATTGACAGTTCTTTCATTACTACTTTACCCGACACGTGGGGAATAGGTCAAAAGTTTATTTTGCTAGCAGCTAATAATTGGGACAAAGAATTTCAACGAATTAATTTAGGTGGATTAACCTGCGATAGTCAAGATTATTATAACAGTGATTCCAATACCAACCAAGTATTTATGCCAAAAACAGAAGATGCAGAACCTTTGGTAATGGGATTTTTTCATACTGGTGCTTATCAAGAAAGTTTGGGTGGATATGGAGGAATTCAACATTGCTTAATTCCTGCGCCAAAACATATTATTATTGATAAAAACGAAGATGGAACTTTAAATTATCAAGTTTTTGCGGAGCAACAAACGCCTGATACCATGCTTAAACTATTAGGTTATTAATTAGCTATGATTAAAGCAATTATTTTTGACATGGACGGCCTTTTGGTCGATTCGGAACCTTATTGGAAAATAGCTGAAAAAATTTGTTTTGGTAAATTAGGATTGAACCTAAACGATGAGTTGTTGCGTCAAGTAATGGGTTTTAGGTTAAGTGAAGTAGTTGAACATTGGTATAATTACCAAGCTTGGGGCGAAAAAAACTTTGAAGCAGTAGAAGCTGATGTTTTGGAAACTGTAAAACAATTAATCGTTGAAAATGCCGATGCTTTGCCGGGTGTTATTCAAACATTGGAGCTTTGCAAAGCCAATGGTTATAAAATTGCTTTAGCATCATCAAGTGCCATGAGTTTAATAAACGTGGTAGTCGATAAATTGAATATTCGCCATTACTTTGATTTATTGGTAAGTGCCGAGTTTGAACTTTATGGAAAACCACATCCAAGTGTATTTATAACTACTGCTAATTTGTTAAATGTAATGCCAACTGAGTGTTTGGTTTTTGAAGATTCGGTAAATGGAATGATAGCGGCTAAAGCTGCCCGCATGAAGTGTATAGTAGTTCCCGAAACCGTAAAACTGCAAGAACCATATTGGCAATTAGCCAACCATCAATTAAAAACTTTAGTAGAGTTTAAGCTGGAACTGGTGGAGCTATAAATAATTATTTTCAAACAGTTATGTATTTTTATTGCAATAGCAAAATATTACTTTTAGTTTTATCAGCATCGTTAATTATTACCGTATATAATCCTTTAGGTAAATTACTTAAGTCTATATTGGTTTCTATGCTATAGCTTAATTGATGCCAAACTTCCAAGCCTAATAAATTATAAACTGAAATGGTAAATCCAGCAGTATTTGAAGTGTTGTAAACTACTGTAAACTTTCCTTCACTAGGATTTGGTTTTACTAAAAAACTTTGGTTTTCGGTTTGCTTAGCAGCAATATAAACAGTTTTTGAAAAACTGGTCTTTCCATCAAAATCTACCTGCTTAATTCTGTAATAAGCACTGTTTTCAGCGGCAAGTTGTTTGTCTGTAAATGAATATTTGCTTGTAGTGTTGGTATTTCCGTTTCCTTTAACAGTACCAATCGATTGCCAATTATTAGTTGCTAATGCCACATTTCCTGTTAATCTTTCTACTTCAAAATAGTTGTTATTAATTTCGTTAGCAGTAACCCAATTTAACAATACAGCTTGTGAAATTCTATTTGCATTAAATGATTGCCAGGTTACTGGCAAAGTAGAAACAGCTCCGCTTGTGCCTATAGTTTGATAAATAGTATTTCCTGCAGCGCCATTGTACTCATATATTGTAAAAGTGTAGGAAGTAAGTAGGTTAAGTCCGCTTACGTTTAAAGTATTTCCAGTTCCATTATACACTACATAATTATTTGTGCCAGTAGTATTTGCTAATCCAAAAACAGCATTGGAAGTATAATCAGTTAAGTTAATAGGCAGCATAGCAGTGGCGCTTGTAGGTCGGCAAACTACAATTCTTTTTCCTCCATTTCCTTTCGTAAATGTAAGCGTAACACTGGTATTAGTTATATTTGTAAACACAATATTAGTTGCGCCTACGGTAGGTTTTTTAGTTACAAATAATCTTCCATTTGGACGACTAGTAGCAGGAGTACTTGTGGTTCCAGTACAAACAGTTGCAATGTTATCTTCTCTATAATACCTACAAATTCCGGAGCTTAATCCTGAAGTTAAATAAGTAGATGTATTTCCTGTTGTTATTCCTGAATTATTATTGTTAAAACAAGTTTCAATAATAATATTTGAAGTTCCATCCCATAAAAAAGGAGCAGTAAAACTGTGCATGTTCCAACCTGTTGTGCCAGAATAAGCAGTTGTAGTAAATACAGTATTGAGTCCAGTTGCAGCTAATGCACTTAATGTAGGCGAAGTAGTAGTTCCAATTTTTAAAGTAAATCCATTCAGTGGCCCAGCAATTAATGTAGCTACGTTAAATCCAAATTGGCTAATTAATCCTGCTGACAATCCTTGAGCAGTAAGCTCACTTGCCAAATAAATCATTTGATGACGTGCACCTCCAAAATAATTTCCATAAGGAGCAGGATAAGTAGTACTTGTATTTGTTGTAGTTCCAGTTCCAATGTTTTTGAAAATGCCAATAGTAGAATCACCTAATATAAATCCATTTAACGAAGCTGTTCCACTTGCCGATGTAACTTGAACAGCACCTGTTGCACCTGCTCCAACTACTGCCGAAATAGATGTGTTAGAATTAATAATAAAACCTGTTGCCGAAACGGCACCAAATGTTACAGTAGCAACTCCCGCTAATCCAGTACCTGTAATTAATATTGTATCGCCAGGAAAACCAATAGTAGGTACAAATGAAATAATGGTAGGAGCAGGAACAGCTCCAATGATAAAAACGTTACTTATGTTAAAGAAAATATTACCAATGGCTTCTATTTTAAATCTTGCATTGCTATTAGAAATATTTGGAATGGCCAAACTTTCATTACCATCATTTGCAGTACTTGCTGCTAAAACTGTTGGAAATGTTAAGCCACCATCTAACGACAATGATATTTTTACTAACGAACAATTGATGGGACTTAAATGAGTGCTATTTACATTCCAAGTAATTGTATAATTTGAATTTTGAGCCACAACACTTGGACTATTTATAGTAAAGGGTCCTACGGAAGCAAATGTAACTGTACAAAAATTTACATCATAATTTACTCCCCCACCAATAGAACGATTGTCTCTTGCAGTAAATCTAAATTTTGCTGTTTGCGCAGCCGTTGGTAGTATTTCTCCAATTGGAGTGGTACCGGCTAATAAATCAGGATAATTTGGTATAATTCTGCTTGGAGTTGTAGTTGGTGAATACGAACGAAATCTTGGACCTACAGTTAAAGGTGAACCTGGAGCTGAAGTGGAACCTAAATCAAATTGTTCCCAATAATAACTTAAACTATCACCATTGGAGTCAGTTGCTGAACCAGTTAGGGTAAAAGGAGTGCTTTTAGGAATGGTATAAGCTGTTGTTCCAACACTTGCTACTGGAGGAGTATTTCCCGTAGAAGTTATTACTGCGCAACCAGATGTTCCAGTAGATCCAGTGGTGATATTAGTAATTATTTCATCAAAATTTGAAGTATGAAAATAGGGGTCACTATGCAATTGTAAGTCCTGCGGTGAACAAATTCCAGCATACGCCATAATGGTACTTCCACTTCCTGGTTCATAAGCCGTTGAAGTATTCCTATTTCCACTTCCACACGAACCTGTATTTCCATTAAATGAATGATTAGCACCAAACTGATGTCCCATTTCATGTGCAACATAATCAATATCAAAAGGATCACCAACTGGTGCGCTTGAACCTGTAACTCCTTGTGCTTTTAAGGATGCTACTCCAACTGAACCCAACATAGCTACTCCACCACCACCAGTACTAAAAACATGTCCAATATCGTAATTGGAACTACCAATTACACTTGTTAAAGTTGTTTGATTTTGCCCCAACATGGTACTTCCATTGTTATTAGTATATGGATCGGTGCTAGCATTTAGGTAAATAATACTTGAATTATTTGACACTAAAATTAAATCGATGGCTAGTTCTTTTCTGTATACAGCAATTACTCTATTGAGCGAAGTTACCAGTGCTGAAAAGGCTAATGCAACTGTTCCTCCTTGAAAAGCTGAATATTCGCCAGTGGCAGCAATGGCAATTCTGAAGGTATATAACTGGGTTCCGTTTGATCTATTTGCTGTGTTTCCGCTGTTTGTTTGAGTGCTGTTTGATGTTTTTTTTAGTGGTGTCGGTGAAATTATAGGTGGGTTTCTTAAAACACCTTCTTCTATTAATACTTTTTTTGTGGTAAAATCTTTTTTGTAATAGGAAATATAATAATCCAAATTGTTTTTAGCATAAGGGTCAATAAAATAGCAACCGTTTGCCGAAAGTACTATTCCGTGAAATCCTTTTTCGGTATAATCTATTCTTGCACTTGCATGTAAATCATCAATTCCTTGACAAGAAAAAGTTTGAATTTGAGGAAATTTATCAGCCAATGGTTTTTCCATTATTGATGATCTATAAACATAAAAGCGGCTCATTCCGCCATATGGCAATGGCAATTCAATTATTATTTTGCTATCTTTTGCATTGGTACTAAATTCATTAACAGTTTTTGAAAGTAATTTTTTAAAATCAGTAAGCTCAAGTTTTAATGTTCTGTATTTTAATGGAATAATTTGACGGTCTTGTTCATTAATTGAAACCGACTGCACATCTATCCAATATTGATTTTGAGCTACTGCAATATTTTTACTATTGCAAAAAATTATTAGTAATGTAATGATTATTAGTTGCTTTTTCATGATTTATGCAAACATAATAGAAATAATATCAAATCCAATTAGATTAATATTAGATAATATTTATGCAAATTGCTAAAAACAGATAAATTTTTCTTCCAATTTTTTGACTTTCAAAACTGACTTTCCTTTTTCTGTTAATTTAATTAAATAATTTAAGCATCTTTGAATCCTTAAATTTGACACCTAATTTTTTCAAAATGACCAACGATAAATACATGAAACGTGGCGTTTCATCGCAAAAAGAAGATGTTCACGCAGCCATAAAAAACATGGATAAAGGATTGTTTCCACAAGCTTTTTGCAAAATAGTTCCTGATTACTTGGGTGGTGATGAAAATTTTTGCAATATCATGCATGCAGATGGTGCAGGAACAAAATCGAGTTTAGCATATTTGTATTGGAAAGAAACGGGCGATTTATCGGTTTGGAAATGCATAGCGCAAGATGCCATTGTCATGAATTTAAATGATTTGTTATGTGTTGGCGCTTTCGATAAAATTATACTTTCATCAACAATTGGTAGAAATAAAAACTTAATTCCTGGCGAAGTAATTCAAGCCATTATTGAAGGAACTGAAGAGTTTGTGGCCATGCTTCAATCACATGGAATAAATATTCATTCTACGGGTGGCGAAACTGCCGATGTGGGCGATTTAGTGCGCACCATTATTGTAGATTCAACCGTTACAGCACGAATTGAAAAAAGTAAAGTACTTTCGAATCATAATGTAAAAGCAGGAAATGTAATTGTGGGTTTTGCCAGTTTTGGGCAAACTACTTACGAAAAAGAATACAATGCAGGTATGGGAAGTAATGGTTTAACCATGGCTCGTCATGATGTTTTGTCATCATTTTACAAAAAATTTAGTGAAAGTTTTGACCCACAAGTTCCAGATGAATTGGTATATACTGGTGGTTTAAAATTAAGTGAACAAATTTCCGAAAATCCTTTAAATGTAGGTAAAATGATACTTTCACCAACTAGAACTTTTAGCCCAATTATTAAAGAAGTTTTTGAAAACTATTTTGATAAAATTGATGGCATGGTTCATTGCACTGGTGGCGGACAAACAAAGGTTTTACATTTTGTAAAAAACGTTAAAATTATTAAAGATAATCTATTTAAAACTCCGCCATTGTTTAGCATGATTCAAAGCCAAAGTAATAGTGAATGGCACGAAATGTATAAAGTGTTTAACATGGGAAATTTGTTGGAGTTTTATACCGATGAAAAAACTGCCGAAGGCTTGATTAATTTAGCAAATAAATACCAAATTCCTGCACAAATAATTGGAAGAGTAGAAGCTGCTGAAAAAAATGAATTGATTGTAAAAACAGCTCACGGTGAGTTTACTTATTAAACCCAAGTTTTATAATTCTTATTCTTTCAAACTTTTCATTTCTTTCCAATATTTAAATACTTCAAAAAGATTTTTTGGGTTTAAAGCCGAAATAAAAAGCATGGCTGATTCTTTGGGTTTGTATATAAATATAATAGCAAACAAACTCAATAAATAGGATAAAACAACACTGTATGCCGCTCCTTTTATGCCATATTTTGGAATCATATACATTTCTAAAGCTAAAATAAATATGAGCATAAAAACTTGGTAGATGGTAATTAGTTTTTGTTTGTTTAAAGCCAATAACCATGAACCCCAAGCAGTACCAAAAAATACTGGAATGGTAATCCAAATATGAATTTTGAATATTTCAGGCGCTAATGGAAATCCCTCTTTATATAAAAAACCAATTACCCAATCACCGAATAAATAACCACCAATTGATATAAATAAAGCACTCCAAATCATTAAAGAATATATTTGTGTTAAGCGCTTTAACTGTAAAGGTTTATTGTCCCTGTTATTAATAATTCCAGGAAATAATGCAGCCGATAGTGCCACAGGAATAAAGAATGAGGCTTCACTAATTCTTGTTGCTGCCGAATATTGACCAACCATTCCCATGTCTTGCAAGTATCGGGTTATTAAAATTTTATCGGCTTGTTGGTAAATCATTTGCATAAATGCAGAAATAATGATTGGCCAAGAATGTGAAAGCAATCTTTTGGCCTCACCTAAGCTGAATTTCCATTGGCTAACTTCTTGTTGGTTTTGTTTATAAAAAACAAGTTGATTGATAGCCGTAAGCATTGCTTCTAACAAAACCATGCTTGCAAACCAACTTAAAGGGGCTTCAAAGTATATTAGTATTAGTTTTACAATGGCTGAAATGATTAAAGTAATAATTTGTGTAATGGCATTGTACTTACCTTTTACCTCCGATTGAAAGTAAAAATCAATGACACTAAACGACTGAAAAACGACTGCAATTGACACTAAAAAAACGATCCAAGTTCGATCGTTGGGATCACGAATAAATGAATAATAAGTGGCAGCAAAAACAACAATAAAAGACCCAAATAATCTTAGCCAAAAAGTAGTTCCTATAATTTCATATTTCTTCTTTTTATCGGTTATTAATTCTCTGACTACGATTCCATCTAAACCCAAAGTAGAAAAAACAGTAAAAATACTTAAAACACTTAAAGCATAACTAATAATTCCAAATTGTTCTTTTCCCAAAAACCTTGCTACCAGCACACCTACTAATATCCCTGAAATAATTCTAGAAGCTTTTTCGGCTAAAATCCAAATACTATTATTAATGTAATTATTTTTTTTCTTAGTCAACTTCTTTGTTATTTATTTTGCTTTTAGCAATAATTTCCCCAATAATTTATATTCGTTTTGAGCTTGAAATTTATAATATTTACCCAAAATTTATTTCTGTGCTGTCTCCAATATTCAAACTTTGTTTATTGCCACATAGTGTAGCATCATTTCCTATTAACGATTTTTCAAGAATAGCATATTCTATTTGAGAAAATGGTCCGATGATACTTTCTTTTAAAATACAATAATCCAAAATTGCTTCATCACCAATTGATACATTTGGTCCTATAATACAGTTTGAAATTTTACAGCCATTTCCAATAAATACAGGCGGAATAATAATGGTATTTTCAAATTTGTATTTTGTGGTATCGTAATTCAAACGCTTTAATAAAATAGAATTTGTTTCTAATAAAATATCTTTTTTACCGCAGTCATACCAATTGGCCACATCAAAACTTTTAAATTTATAACCACTATTTATCATGCTCATTAAGGCATCGGTTAAAGTATATTCATTATGCGTGGTTTTTTTCTGACTAATATTGCTATCTAAGGCATCAAAAAGTGCATGACTGTCTTTTATTTTATAAATTCCTACCAACGCTAAATTTGAAACTGGTATGGCTGGTTTTTCTACCATTTTAACAATATTTCCGTCTTTGTCAATCTCGGCAACTCCAAACTGACGTGGATCTTCTACTTTTTTTATTCCTAATAAATTATGCGGCTCAGCAATAATTTTTTTCAAATCAACATCAGCAATGGTATCACCAAAAACAATTAATATTTCACTGTTATTCTGTAAAATATTCTCTTTTGCCAGCCAGATGGCATGTCCAACTCCTTTTCCGGTAGTTTGAATAATAAAACTTGCGGTAATTGAAGGATAATTCTTTTGAATAAATTCTTCAATTTTATCTCCTAAATAGCCAATAATAAACACAAAATCATTCACACCAGCTTCTATTAAACTGTCAACAATATGAGCTATAATTGGCTTTCCAGCAATAGGAATTAATGCCTTTGGTTGCGTGTGCGTATGTGGTCTTAAACGAGTGCCAATACCTGCTACAGGAATAATTGCTTTCATAGTTTTTTGTTTTAAAAATTAATTTTCAAATGATATAAAAGGTCTGATAAGAAATTGGATTTTTCTTGCAGACCTTACTTATGCTTCTTCCAGCAATGTTCTAAATGCATAAAACTGTTCCCCAAATAAATCTCTACCATCTTTTTGTAAAGCTGGTGCAAATTCTTCCATGTATCTGTTGTAATGTTCCATTGTTTCAGCAAAATATTGAATGGCATAAGTTTCACCTACTTCATCTTCCTGTTTGCTAAGTAATTTTAAAAATCTATAAGACGTGAACATGCCTGTTGCCATTACATCTGAAAGGTGCTTTTCTTTCATCCATTTAACCCATTCCTCGTGAATATTTGGTTCTAAATTAATGGTTACGTTATATACTATCATTTTTTTAATTGATTAAATCGCCTCTTAATTGGCGGTATCTTTTTCTTACTTCATTGATAAAAATACTGCTTCCGTAATTTTCAATAAATTTCTCGTATTGCTTTTTTGTTTCTTCGTTATTGTTTAAATTTTTATCGTAAATAATTGCTAAATTGAGCAATGCATTGTCACCCAAAATATCGCTTCCATGTTCATTGATAACAATATTATATTGAATAATGGCTTCATTAAATTTCTTTTGTTTGGTGTAAACCTGCGCTTTTTTAAATGCAATGTCATCACTTAAAGCATGTTTTGGAAACAATATTACAATGGAATCTAATAATTGAAATGCCTCTGCGAACTTGTTTTGCTGATAATCTAAATCGGCTTTTGCAAATAGCTTGAGCGCATCTTCGATTGAATCCAAAGTATTGTCCTGTATTAATAATGAAAGTTCCAGTGCATTATTGGCTATCAATTGCGTGGTGGCAGTTTTCAAAATGTCTAATTGGGCTTTTGCCCATTCAAATTCACCTAAATAAAAACTCAATTTTGCATTTCTAAACTTGGCTTCTTGGCCAAATGGATGTTCCAAAAACTCCTTGTCTACTTGTCCGTAAAGCAGCATTGCATCCCATTCTTGTCCTTTTATTACATATAAATCGCCTAAGTCTAGTTTGCATTCAGCTTTAAAAAAATTATCAGTTCCTGGTAACGCTATAATATTATTATAAATGTCAATTGCCTTATTAATATCGTTTAAATAATAAGCATATAACTTACCCAAATCGCGCATACTTTGAGCCGTATAATTTGTTTTTCCGTTTTCTGCTAAAAATGAAATATAGGTTTTTTCTAAATTTTCTAAATCAAGCAAACTGAGGTTCGAATTACTCAATAATTTTTTATTGCTGGCTTCCAAAATTCCAAGTTTTGCAGATAAATAATAAGCTTTGGTATTCCCTAAAATTACAACTTCATTGAACAAGCGAATGGCGGCATCATATTTTTCATTGCTAATGGCCAAATAACCCAAATCCATCATTTTTCGGCCTTCTTCTTTTAAGCGTTTGTCTATTGCTTTTGCTTGAATTAAGGCATTATCAAAGTCTTTTCGTTGCACATAAAACCAAATTAACATTTCGTAAAAAACATCGGTATTTGGATTGCTTTTTATTTTACGAATCAATGAATTTTTCAGTAACTCAAAGTCTGAATTTTGTTGAATATTATTTTGTAACAATCCTTGAACTTCTTCTCTAATTATTGTGCTTTGCTCTACACTTCCCAAATATTCATCAATCATTAATTGGGTTTGTTTGGTTTTGGCATAAAGAGCTGCTAATTCATTATTAAAAACACTGATATAGCCCAATAATTTTCGTCCATTGATATAGCTTTTTATAGCATATTCTGTTTCATTGCGTTTTTCAAAAGCGTTGGAAGCCTCGTTTATTTTATCCTGATTAGGAATGGTTTTTTTTATAACTTCATCAAACTGCTTAATGGCTTTTTCCGACTTGTTGCTTAATTTATTAATGTATCCAATATCTACCATGTAATAAGCAGAATTTAACTTTCGGTACATTTTTTTACATAAACTTTCAGCATCATCAAAGCGTTTTAGCTTAATGTACGACTGCAATAAATTATCGTAAAAGTAAAAAGACGTAAGGTTTTTATTGAGTAGTTTTTCATACAAATCAGCGGCTTTATCGTACTCCGCATTAGAGAAAAATTGAGCAGCTAATTTCTCTTCGTTGTTTTGTGCAACCATGTCATTGCCAAAGGCAAAAAACAACAGAAAAAGTATGAATTTATAAGCGAATTTCATTTTTATTTTCAATAGCAAATAAAGGTTTTATTTCTTAATTTTACTTGGATTATTACTTACAAAACTATCCCAACTGGTGGCTTTCTTTTTTGTAGGAATTTTTGCTTTGGTTTTTGCAGTAGCAATGCCTAAATTTTTTTGCATATAATGGCAATATGCTGCTGCCAATCCATCGGTGGCATCTAAAAATTTAGAGTCGTGTTGGAACTTTAAAATATGCTGTAACATGCCCGAAACTTGTTCTTTAGTAGCATTTCCATTTCCCGTAATTGATTGTTTGATTTTCTTTGGAGCATATTCATTTACTGCTAGTTCACGGCTCATAGCGCCAGCAATAGCAACACCTTGCGCTCTTCCTAGTTTTAACATCGACTGAACATTTTTACCATAAAAAGGTGATTCAATGGCTAATTCGTCTGGTTTAAACTCATCAATTAACCCAACTGTTCGCTCAAATATTTTCTTTAATTTCATGGCATAATCATCATATTTTTCTAAGTGCAAAACGCCTAAAGTAATTAATGAAACTTGCTTTTTAGTAATTCCAATGATTCCATAACCCATTACCATAGTTCCAGGATCTATTCCTAAAATAATGCGGTCAAATTCTTTTATTGCTGGTAAAATTTCCAAGTTAATTTGGTTCAAAAAACAAGTATGAAAAAATAACAATGGTACCAATAATTCGTAATGCCGATGTAATTAAATAATTATTGGTAAATTCCATCGGAAAATTAGCTTTCAAAAGTTTGTTGTAGTTAATATTCATTGGAATTGCCAACGATAAAACATTGCTTAAAGCAAAACCCAATAATGCTAAACGTATAGCTATTAAATCCATTAAAATTATAATGATAAAAATGACCATGGTTCCCAAACTGATGTATAAATTTAAATTGTTGCGTTTGCCAAAAAGGCCAATTAATATTGCTTTGTGTTCGCTGTTAAGTTTTTCAATAAATTTTTGTTGCCAAACTCGTGCAACCAACATAATAGCAAATCCTGATAATAGATAAAATATAAAATCCATTTTTGTTTTTAAAAACTCAAATATAATTTTAAAACAAAAGCAAACCAATAAAATTATATAAATTGCAAAGCTTAAAGGCAAAATATTGGCTTGAAACAGTTTTGGAAAACACATAAAAAATGGATTACGTATTTAAAACTTGCTTTAGCAGTTTTTACCATTGCGTTTATACTTTATAAATTATTGGTTGCTTATCAAATAGATAAAAAATTTATTCAGTTTCATTTCAACTTTTCATTCCAAAATTCTTTGTTGCTGTTGCTGGCTATAATGCTCCTTTTTGCAAACTGGGGATTAGAAACCGCTAAATGGCATTTACTCATTAACCAATTTGAAAAAATAAGTTTTCGTAACTCCTTAAAAGCGGTTTTGTCAGGAGTTACTCTAAGCATTATTACGCCCAATCAATTGGGCGATTTTGCTGGAAGAGTCATTCACTTGCAAACTTTAAACAAAATAAAAGGCTCGTTAATTACCGTTATTGGACATACTGCGCAGGTTTTAGTTACCGCTATTTTTGGAATGTACGCACTTTTGGCATTTACCGCTAAAGCCGATTATTACGTTTATATTTATTGGAAGCAAATAGCTTTTGCGTTTTTTATCATGCATGTTTTTGCAGTTATTGGATATATTCGAATCGATTTATTGTATCATATTTTAAGTAGAACAAGGTTTTTCAATAAAATTGAAAAATACATCATTGTTTTTAAATCTTACTCCAAAAAGCAATTAACAAAAGTTTTATTTTTTTCTATCATTCGTTACACCGTTTTTATGGTTCAATACATGTTGTTATTGCAATTTTTTGGTGTTCATATTGGCTTAGTAAATAGTTTTATAGGTGTTGTTGCGGTGTTTTGTATTCAATCTGTGGTGCCAAGTTTTATTCTGTTAGATATTGGTTTGCGTGGTGCTGCCGCAATTTTTGTTTTTGAGGAACTCAGCAATTTTGATAAAAGCATTGAATTAGGTGTTTTGCTTGCAGCATATTCACTATGGATTATCAACATGATGGTTCCCTCGCTTTTAGGTCTAATTTTTATTTTAAAGCATCGTTTTTCTAAATGATATTTTGGGTTTATTTTTCATATGCATTAACTGCTGGTTATTTTATGTTAATCGCCTTTTTCTATGTTGGATTATTAGCAATTATATACCGAACAAAAAAGTCGGAAACAATAGTAAAAACAAGTGTTTTAAACACTTTTTCTATTGTTATTGCTGCTCGCAATGAAGAACATTTTATAGGTAAATGTTTGGCATCAATTATCAATCAAAATTTTGATCAAACCAAGTTTGAAATCATTGTAATTAATGACCATTCAACCGACAAAACTTTAGCGCTTGTAAATCAGTTCAAAATTCAGCATTCAGCATTCCAAATTTCAATCATTGACTTAGCAAATTTTGAAAATATTAACAACAAAAAACAAGCCATTACCAAAGGAATTAATGATGCCATTTTTGATTATATTATTTTAACTGATGCCGATTGTGTTCGAGGAAATTTATGGTTGCAAAGCATCAATGATTTTATAAATATTTCAGCTTCAAAATTAATATATGCTCCAGTAGAGTTTAAAGCTAAAAATATATTTGAAAAACTACAAGCATTAGAGTTTGCAGGCTTAGTAGGAGTTGGGGCTGCCGCCATGGAATTAAAAAATCCAAACATGTGTAGCGCTGCAAATTTAATATTTGAAAAACAAGTGTTTTTTGAGGTAAATGGCTATACCGATAATGAACATATTATGACTGGTGATGATGAGTTTTTAATGCATAAAATATTTAAAAAATATCCGAATCAAGTAAAGTTTTTATTTGATAAAAATGCCATTGTGGAAACTGGTGCAAACGGAACTTTGGCACAGTTAACTGAACAGCGAAAACGTTGGGTAAGTAAAAGTACTAAATATGAAAACAGATACATTACTTTAATATTGGTGATGGCTTATTTTTATAATGTGAGCATGGTTTTAAACGTATTTATAGACTTGCAATTGGCATTCAATCAATTGCTTTTTAAAATGTTTATAGAAGGTTTGTTTTTATTTACCATGCTTAAATTTTATAATAAAAAAACGTTTATTTTATTACTTCCTATTGCCGAAATATTTCATATTATTTATGTAATAATTATTGGTATTTGGGCTAATTTTGCAACTTATAAATGGAAAGAAAGAACCCATCACTAACAATATGAATTACGAATTAAGCGAGATAGATTACGACATTTTAGATATTTTATACTTTGTAGAACCCTTTGAAAAAATACTAGAAGAAGTAGCTGCTCCACCCAAAATAGTAGCAGATTGCTTAAAGCATTTGATTGCTAAAAAATATGTGGTTGCCATGCGTTTTGACGAGGAAAAACAAGATTATTTGAAAAGCTTTATTTATGATGCTGACGATATGTATGCATATAGATATTTAGCCACCAAAGATGGCATGCTAGCGCACAACGGAAGACTTTAAAGACTTTATATATTTTTTTCTCTGATTTTTTGAAACAAACTAAAAGCTAATTTTCAAAACACTTTTCGAATCGTTTCCTAGCTTATAATCGTTACTAATTTGATAGGGAATTAACGCTACAATTTCGTTGGTTTTTTTACTTACTAAAACCATGCATTTTTGCTTCTCAAAACCATTAATTTTTTTATCAATTAAATAATCGCTCACAAGCTTATTTCCATTCATTCCAAGTGGCTTGAAGCGGTCGCCTTGCTGCCAAGTTTGAATAATAAATTCATTGCCAGTTTTTTCTATGTTTAGGTATAAAAAATCTTTTGAAAAAATACTTAGTTTTTCATTCATTGTTTCAAAGCTAATTTCACCCATGGGTGTGTTCATTTTTTGAATGGTATTATCAATCAATAATGTTTGATGAAATTCTTCTGTTTTTCGTTCAAGAATAATAATAAATTCTCGATCAATTAATGCTTCGTGGGTTTCACTTTCAAATATAATTCCACTGTTATTCTCATGGTTTTCTATCATGTTTAAAATAGCAGTTTCATTCATATTGTATTCACTCAAAATATTGAAAAGTAAGCTAGTTACAGCCGCATGTTGCATAATTTCAAGGTTTATATAAACTAAGTTATTGCTGGTTTTTACAAATTGGCTTTTCAGTTCATTGATTCTTTCATTGAGCAATATTTCATCAGCACTAATTTTTTTGCTTAGCGAATAAAAATTATTCACTGCATTGGAATTTAATTCTTCTAGTTTTGGAATCACTAAATGCCTTATTTTATTTCGCCAATAATCGTCTTTTTTATTGCTACTGTCTTCCCTAAAATCAATATTATGTTCATTGGCATAATGAGTAATTTCAGCTTTATTGCTAAATAATAATGGCCTTATAATGTTATTTTTTTTGGGTAAAATTCCGTGCAAACCACTCATTCCCGTTCCTCGTGTTATATTAATGAGCATGGTTTCAGCTACATCGTTTTGGTGGTGTGCGGTGGCAATATATTGGCAATTATTTTCCAACGCAATTTTATTAAACCAGTCATACCTTAATTGGCGAGCAGCCATTTGAATTGAAATTTTATTTTCTTCAGCAAATGATTTTGTATTGAATTTTATGGTAAAATATTCAATATTATTTTTTTGACAGGTGTCAAAAACCAGCTTTTCATCTCCATCACTTTCATTGCTCCGCAACCCAAAATTACAATGTGCCACAGCAATTTTAGTGTTTGATTTTATAAATAAATCAAGCATTACCATTGAATCTATTCCACCACTGATGGTCAACAAAACTTTATCGGAATTTTGAAATAATTGGTTGCTTTCTATAAATTTTTTGAACGAAATTAGCATTGACAAAAATAACTTGTAATAATTTATGGTGTAATTTTACAAATAATTTTGCATTAAATAACATTATATGTATGCTGTAATTAAAAATTTAATAGTTTTGACCCATGCAATATTTTGCCAAAAGATTTAAATACCTCATTGTTTTTATAACATTAGTTCAAGTAGTAAATGCTCAACAAAAAAGTAGAGTAGAGATTTTAGGTGCCGATTTATTTGAGGGTCAAGTTACGCAGTTTGGCAATTCCAAAAAATTAATTGGGAATGTAAAATTAAAACAAGAAAACACATTGATGTATTGCGATTCTGCCATTTTATATGATGATTCAAATACGGTAAAAGCTTATAGCAATGTTAGAATTAATCATAACGACAGCATTCGTATGGAAGGAGATTACCTGAAATATGAAGGAAATTCAAAACAAGCATACATGGAAGGAAATGTGAAAATGTATGATAAATCAATGACTTTAACCACCAATCAACTTAATTTTGACATGGAAAACAATGTTGGTTTTTATTTAAATAATGCAACGATTATAAGTGATAAAAATAATTTGAAAAGCCAGTTTGGATATTATTACAGTAGAACTCGAAACTTTTTTTTCAAAAAAAATGTGGTATTAATTAATCCTGAATATACCATGAAAAGCGATACGCTGATGTATAATACCATTTCCAAAACTTCTTATTTTTATGGTTCAACTGTAATTGAAGGAAAAAAAGATAAAATAACTTGTGAAAATGGTTGGTACGATACCAAAAAAGAAGTGAGTCAGTTTAGTAAAAATGCAGTACTTTATACTGAAAATAAAATGCTAAAAGCGGATAGTTTATTTTATGACAGAAAAAATAATATTGGAAAAGCATTTAATAACATTGAATTGTATGATTCTATTCAAAAAATAAAATTGTATGGAAATTATGGAATTACCAATGGTAAAACCAAAAAAACCTTTGTTACACAAAATCCATATGCATTAATGATAATGGACCAAAACGACAGTTTGTTTTTATATGCCGACAGTATTTTTTTGTTACAAGCTGATAAAAAATTAAAACAAAAAGAAGCCATAAAAGCATACCATAAAGTGAAAATTTTCAAGTCGGATATTCAAGGTGTTTGCGATAGTTTAATTTACATAAAATCTGATTCAACTTTATCTATGTTTTCTTCACCAATTATTTGGAACGGAGTGAATCAAATTACGGCAGATACTATTCTATTTTATGTTAATAATAATAAGCTGGATTCCCTTGATTTACGTAGTAATTCTTTCTTAATTTCTAATGAAAAAGGCCCTCATTATAACCAAGTAAAAGGTAAAAACATGAAGGGTTATTTAGACAGTTCAAACATCAAATATTTGCGTGTTTATGGCAACGGACAAAGTATATATTATGCCAAAGAAGACAGTGTAAATTACATTGGAATTAACAAAGTTGATTGCAGTGAAATGGAATTTTATTTTATAAATAAAAAAATAAGTAAAGGTGTTTTTATTACAAATCCTGAAGGTTTATTTTACCCATTAGATGAACTAAAATCTGAAGAATTAAGACTAAGAGGGTTTGTTTGGCGAGAAAAGGAAAAGCCACAAAAGGTTTATTATCAATACAAAAAATAAAAAAATGTTAATTTGTTGTGCAAATGTTTGCTTTTTCAAACTAAATATCTATTTTAGCTAACTCAAATATATTAAAAATTTAACAAAAAAAGAATATATGAAATCAAATCTTACTAATTTTTACGCTAAACTAAGTTTATACTTAGTTGTATTTATTGGGCTAACTGCAAGTAGTGCTTTTGCCCAGGGTTTTGCCGGAGGTAAAACTTATGTTGTAAACGGTCAAGCCGATTTAGTTGCGCCCGTAGATACATTTGCTAACCTTTCAGGTGCTGGAAATACAGGTGCCATTACTTATTTAAATACGAATGGTATTGATGTTACACAAGCTACTGGCTTAGTAACAATTTTATTAGCATCAGGTTATTCTGGTGTTGAGCCTACTGCAATTCAAGTTGGACAGACAAATGGCTCTGGATACCCCAATATGAGTTCAACTAGACCCATTGTTTTAAAACCAGCTGCTGGTTTAAACTTTGTCATTTCTTCAACAGCTATAATAGCTGCAAATGGTAGTTTATTTAGAGTTTTTGGAAGTACCGATTTTACAATAGATGGAAGTGGAACATCAGGACAAAGAAATATAACGTTTAACATGGCAACTTCAAATGCTACAACTGCTAAAGTTATTGACTTTATTCCTGCCTCAGCAAACAGATTAAGAAATGTTGGAATAAAAAATTGTATTATTGTTGGTAATTCAGTTGGAACTACTATTAATACATACGCAGGTATTTATTTTGGTGGTATATCTTCAAACACTGCACCAGCTTTATTAGGAACAAACTATAATATAAGTTACGTAAATAATTTAATTATGGCAGTTCAAAATGGTATTTCTCATAGAGGATTTGCTACAATTACTACTTTATTCCCCTCACAAGATACAGGAGTTAATATAATTAACAATATAATTGGTAATTATAATAATCCAATAAATGCAGCAAATTCTGCTTGCATTGGTGGAACAACTTCCAATCTTGCAGGTATTTATTTAAATACAGTTGCTAATTCTACAATTTCAGGTAATATTATTAGAAATACTTTGCCATTAAGTGTTTCATCAGTTAATGCTAATTTTTCAGGAATAAGATTAGACGGAACAGGTGGAATTGCATTGGATTCAAATATTAGAGTAGTAAAAAATCAAATATATGGCATTTATTCAAATGCGACAAGTCAAGGTGTATCTGGAATTAGAGTAAGTTTAGGGGCAACAACCTCACCAAGAAATATATTAATAGCAAATAACTCAATTGCAAAAATTGCATCAATAAGTGGTGGATCTTTATATACAACAATGGGAAACTACACTGCTGGTATATTAATAGATGTTGCAACTGCAAATGTTGGTTTAGAAGTTTTGTTTAATTCAGTTAATTTAACGGGAGATACAATTGCTTCAAATTCTATTTCAGCGTGTTTTGTAACAAGTAGTACTACTTTAGGTGGTATTACCATGATGAATAATTCATATGTAAACAAATTAAGCAGAACAATAGGTGATGGTACCACTACATTTGGTAATATAGCAGGTTACCAAAACTATGCGGTAATTGTTGCTGGAAATAATGCAAATCCTTTTACTTTCTCAAATTTTAATAATTACTTTGCAAACACATTTGGCGGTGGGTATGCTTTTGTAGCTGGTTTAAACAGAAATAACCTTTTAACAAATGTCTCAACTTTAAAAAGCTATGTTACTTTTTGTCCTTCAGATACAAATAGCTTTGCAATAATTCCTCCATCAACTAGTGATACTTTATGGTCAGTAGCAAGTGGCTTTTCTCATAGAACTTATAACAGAGGTTATGCTTTAGCAACTTTAGATCAATTTAGTTTTGCAGTTTATAATGCACTAAAAAATAAAATAAGTGATGATATTTTTGGAAATTCGAGAACAGGTTTAGGAAGATTTACTTCCATAGGTTGTCATCAATGGTTAGGAGATTCAATAGATATTCCTACAGCATTACGTGGAGGAATTACTTATAATATTGATGGTTTTTCTAGTCCTCCCTTAGCTACAACTCCTAATACAGGAAGTTTTAAAGATATAGCTGAAGCAATTACCTATTTAAATTCATATGGTATTATTGGAAATCAAAACAATGTTACACTACGTATTTTTGCTGGTTATGCAAGAGAAACAGGTTGGATTCCAGCAATTATTGATTATCCGGGTTCAGATCCTTCATTAAATGTAATTATTAGACCCAATGTTGGTGTTGTAGATACTATTTGGGCTCCAAATGCTCCAAACATGGGCAATACATCTGTTTTAAGATTTATGGGTGCAAAAAATGTAATAGTTGATGGCTTAACTAGTTCAAGTCCAAATGTAAGAAACTTAACATTTATGTTTAGAGGTCAATCTGTAACAAATAATGCACGTGTTATTGGTATTGTGCCTACAGATGTTCCTTGTCAAAATATTACTATCAAAAATGTAAATATTATAGGTAATACATCAACAACAGCCATAAATACACATTCGGGTATATATTATGGTTACCCTTTAACAAATACAATTCCAGCTGGAAATGATACATTAAGAACCATTGCTAATAGCAATATTAGTATTAGCAATAATTTAATTCAAGGTGTAAGAAATGGAATAGTTGTATTAGGTTCTGCAGCAAATCCAGCAGGTTCCGCGCCAGATTTTAAAGGTACAGCATCAGGAACTCCATCATTTAGAATTGCTAATTTAAAAATTACTGGTAATATTATTGGTGGAAACACTTCTCCAAATGGTAGTTTACCTACCACTTTTATAGGTGGTGCTGCTAATCAAGCAGGTATTTACGTTCAAGGTATTGAAGCTACATTAATAGATTCTAATATTATTAGAAATACATTACCAGCTACTGCATTATCTAATGGTTTTAGAGGTATTGAAGTCAATGAAGCTTCAACTTTATATCCAAATTTTGATGTAACAGTAACTAAAAACTTTATTTATAATTTAGTTACAGTAAGCGGTCAAAGTGCAATTGGAATTAGAACTTATTTTAACGCACCTAATGGAGCAAGAAGTTATTTCTTTGCAAATAATTTCATTTCAAATATTCTTTCTATTGGTTCAGGTACAGGTTCTCCAACGAGTTTATTAAATCCAACAGGTATTTTAATAGATGGTACAACTGCAAATACTTATACAGCTGCAGATATAGTTACAATGTCTAACAATACCATTAACATGAATGGTAATAATATTTTATCAGCAAATAGTTCAATTTCAGCCTTGTTTTTAGGTTCTTCAATTAGAGGAGGTATATCAAGTGTAAATAATATATTTGGTGTAACAGCAAATAGAACTACAGCAGGTACGAAATATTCTGTTATTGCAGTTTCGCCTACTAGTCCATTTGCTTTAAATCCAGTATTTTCAATTCCAGCTTCAGACTTCAATTCATACTTCGTTGCTGGAACTAACCCAACTGCAACTAATAATATATTGATGGCAACTCCATCAACTACTGTTCCAACTAGAATGAACATTAATACTTTACGTCAGTATACAGGAACTACTGCAGATTTAAGTTCATTTAACTTTCCAACTAAATTTTTATCTGATACTTTACCAAATTTAGATGCGGTAACTGCTGGTTCTAGATATACTGCAGGTGCTTCAGTTTCATTAGTACTTATTGATATTTATGGTGCTACTAGATCACTAGGACCTCAAATGGGTGCTGTAAAATTGAATTTAATAAACACTCCTTTACAACCTAATGCTACTTATCAAATTAATGGGGTAGATAATTATCCTGTTTTAGCTAGTGCAAGCACCGGATCATTTAAAACATTGCGTTCAGCAGTTAATTATTTAAATGCATTTGGAGTTGGTTTAGCATTTTCAGGTTCTAATCCTGTTCGTTTAGCCTTTAGTAGTGGATATGTTGGTGAAACTGATACTTTTGTTACTCCAATTACTGTTTTTGATTATCCTTCTGCTACTTCTACTGTTCCAGTTATAGTAACTGTTGCTGCTGGTCGTCAAGACACCATTAAATTTACAAACGTAATAACTGCTCCAGCTGATAACTCTAGTTTAATTAGATTTACTAGTGCTAGTTATTTTGGCTTTGATGGTTCTAATAATGGAACTAATACAAGAGATTTAACCATTGTAATGCCAAGCAATATGACTTCATCTACTTATAAAATAATTGATATTTTAGGTGGACAAAGTTCAATTTTTGCTACTAGTCTTTCTACTTCAAATAATTTTGTAAATAATTGTAATTTGATTGGAAACTCTACAACAACTGCTATCAATACTTTTGCTGCTATTTACATGGGTGGAATTACTGCTACTCCTTCTAATGGTGCTGGCTTAGGTGGAAATAACAATAATTTATTCTCAAATAACTTTATTGGTGGATGTCAATATGGTATTTACTTAAGAGGAAATGGTGTAAGAGGGCAAGGAGATGTTACTACTTCAATTTTAAACAATGTGATTGGTGGTATTAATGCTCCTGGTGGAACACTAAAGACAAATTATTTTGGTGGAATTAATAATGCTGCTGGAATTTTTTGTGTTGGTCAATACAGGGCAAACATTAATCAAAATAAGATTCAAAACAACATGAATACTTTTTCAAACCCTAGAGGAATTGAATTAGGAACCATTGCTGGTGTTGGTTCGAATACTATTTTAGATTCTGCCAACATAATTGATGGAAATATTATTAATAATATAAGTTCAACAATTACTGGAAGTGCTGCTTATGGTATTTATATGAATTTTGGAGCGGATGCTGGTAATGTCACAAATAGCACTAGAATTTCTAATAACATGATTTCTAAAATTTCTGCTACTGGTTCTGCTACATTAATGAGTGGTGTTTATGGAATTGCAATTGATGCAAATCCAACAAATCCTTACGCTGATCCAAATATTGGAATTTATTATAACTCTATTAATTTAGGAGCTGCAAATACTGTTACTGCAGGCAGAACAGCTTGTTTAGCTATTTCTGATAAATTTGCTTTAAATGCAACTTCATTATTATTGAAATATGGATTTAAAATGTCAAATAATTTATTCTCAAATAAATTAGGTGGAACATCTATGTTAGCTGGTGTTAGAGCGAGTGCAGTTCAAGTTGGAAGTTTATTAAGTGCTTTTTCTTTATCTGAAAATAACAATTACTATTGTAACGCAGCTTTTGCTTCGAATAATCAATTAACAACTAATGCAATTGGTACTCAAAATGTATTTAATGGTTGGGATAGTATTAATAAATTTACTTTAGGTGATTTATATAGTACTAACTTCATTGTTCCTTTTACAAGTGATTCAAATTTATTCATTCCGGATTTAACAAATTCTGTAATCTATCGTGCTGGTACTCCAGTAACTGGTGTAACTACCGATGTTGTTTCAACAACTAGAAATGGTTTAAGTCCAACAATGGGTGCTCATGAATACATTGGAGGTAATAATATTGACAGTGTATTACCTCGTATCATTCCTGCTAATGCTGTAGTTTGTTTAAGTGCTACTTTCCCTTCAATTAGTTTTGTTGTTGTAGATAAAAATTACACAGGTGATGTATTAACTTATAGAGTAAACGGTGGTACTCAATTTGATTTACCTAGTTCAGCTACATCATCAAGTACTAATAGCAATGGTTTCTTGGTTAGAACTTATAATTTCCCTGCTTCTGCTTTTGCTTCAGGTGCAATTATTGAGTATAAAATTACAGCTTCAGATATTGCTGGTAATAACGGACTTTATCCAAATCCTGCTGTAAAAGCTTGGGATACTTTATCTACCGGTATTGCTAAATATCCTTATACCATGAATTTTGAAAATGGATTAAAAGGGTGGTCAACTCAAACTTTAACTCAAGGTGCAAATTGGAACCCTGAGGCATTTGGTTCATCTATTAATCCTTCTCAACCTGTAGAAAATGGTATTAAGTGTGCTGTTTTCCCTGCTGCTACATTAGCAGCTGGTGCTTCAGCTAGGTTAATCTCTCCTTGTTTTAACTTAAGTGTTTTACAAAGACCAATTTTGCGTTTCCGGTTTTCTCAAAGTAATAATAATGTTACAAAAAGAGATTCAGTGAATGTATCCATTTTAATCAATGGTTTCCAAGGTCCTGTAATTAAAGTTGCAGTTAGACCCAATTCTCTTTCTGCATATCCAGATTGGTTTACTTATGAAGCTTGTTTAACTGAATACAGAACTCCAGGAAACAACTATAGTTTCCAATTTGATGCATTTAGTGCAGGTTCTGGAAATAATATTTTAATTGATAGTATTCAGATTATAGACGATAAGCAAAATCAAGTTCCAAATGGTGTAATTCAAGCTATTTGTAATTTAAACCAACCTGTAACAATTACTATTCCTAATACTGATAACCGATACGTATACAGAGCTTTTGAAGTAGATGCTTTTGGTAACGGGGTAAGAACATTAGACTCAGCTACCGGTAATTTGGGAGCTTTAACTTTAAAATTCATTAATCGTCAAGTTGATACTTTAAATTATATTATTTCTGCTATTAATTATGGTTCTGGAACTTATCAAGCTCCATCATCTGTGTTACAACCAAATTATTGTAGTAATAATTTACCTGGTACATTTAGCACAGTTATCAATCGTTTCTCTCGCCCAATTGTAGCAGCTGGTGGATATATTATACCTGATTTAACTCCAGGCGCATTTAATGGTGCTGCTAATTTAGGTGATCAATTTAAACCAGATGCTGTTAAATATAATAACAGTTTAAATTACGAAATCTTAACACCAAATAGTTTTTATACAAATGCTAGTTATGGAACAAATTGGACTTTATTAAATACTTCAGTTAAAACTGTTTGGGGTAATACTCCTGCAACAAATGTGGTAATAACTGCTCCAACAGCTTCATCAAATGCAAAAGTTACTTTTACTCCAACAATTGCTGAAGGCGATACGTTATTTGTTTTAAAAACTACAATTCGTTTCTTATCTACTAATTGTGATACAACTGTTTATCGCTATATCAAAGTAAACAACCCAATTTCATATGGTTTTGTTACAGGGCCAAGAACAGATACAGCTTGTACAGGTACTGGATTAAATTTCATAGTTAATCAAGGTCCTCAAGCAGGTGTAACTTGGTTATGGACTTTTGGTGACCTTACAACTTCTACATTTGCAAATCCAAATAAAATTTGGAATACAGCAGGTTCTTACAGAGTTACATTAAGAGCTACTTCAGCATTAGGATTATCTGATACTGTATCAAGATTAATAACTGTATTACAGGCTCCAAGTGCAGCATACACTGCTAGTTCTACTGCCATTATTTGTCAAAATGATTCAACATATTTTACAGTTACAAATCAAGCTGCTGGTTTAAATTATTTATGGACTTTCCCTGGTAATATTAATAGAACTACTCCACTTGCTACTTTTGGTTTTACCAAAGCAGATACTAACTATAGTATAACACTAAAAGTTACAAGTAGTTTAAATGGTTGTTTTGCTACTAGCAATAGAATTTTCCCTTCTTATGCTAAGCCTAAAGCTAATTTTTATGTAACTAGCCATTGTCAAGGTCAATACATGCCTTATACTGATAGTTCAACTATTTCAAATACTGATAGATTGGGTTGGTATTGGTCATTTAGTTCTGGTGAAACTCGTCAATCAAATAGTTTCCAAATTAAATTTGCAAACAGTGGAAATGTTACTGTTCGTTTACGTTTAGTTTCTGCTGCTGGTTGTGAAGATTCTACTTCGAGATTAGTAACTGTTTATGAAACTCCTAAACCTGATTTCTTATTTACTTCTGCTTGTACCAACGATTCAACTACATTTAATAATCAAAGTACTTATGGTGCTGGTATTCAAAATGCAGGTTATATTTGGGATTTAGGTGATAATAGCGGTATTGATTTACGCCAAGATCCTAAGCATCGTTACTTAAACAATAACAGCGGTGATCCATTTGTTGTTAAATTAGTAGCTTACAATAAATTATTTGGTTGTAAAGATTCGGTAACTAAAAATGTAATTGTTAAAACCGCACCAGTTGCTGTTGCTGAATTAAGTGGCACCATTAAAACAGGTGTAACAACTGATAAAGTTTGTCAAGGTAATTCAGTAACATTTACTAGCAAATCTTTCGCTTCTAGTGGTTCTGGTATTACTTGTGCATGGGTATTTGGTAATGGTCCAAGTAGCGGTGCATGTAATTCATCTAACATCTATCCTGATGCTGGTGTTTATACTTGGAGTATTTCAGCTACTTCTGATGGTTGTATTGATACAAAATCTGGTACTATTACTGTTGTTGCTAAACCAATCATTACATACACTAAACAATCGTTCGCTATACCAGGTAAGTTTACGGTGAATAACCGTAAAGTATTAACACCTTCTGATTTATCATCTGACATGAACCAATATTTATGGAATTATGGCGATGCTGATAGTACTACTACTTCGCAACGTATTGCTGATTTTACTTATAATAAAAGTGGTACATTCAAAGTTAGAATGCAAGTTACAACTGCCGAAGGTTGTGTAGTTAATTACCAAGATACAGTTGTAGTTAATGTAAGTGTTAGTGCAGGTGAAGAATTAGCTAGTAAGTTTAACTTATCTGCTTATCCTAATCCTTTTGCTAATAACACAGTAATAGGTTTAAGTTTAACAAAAACTGAAGACATTACAATTACAATTACAGATATATTAGGAAGAGTAATTTCTACTTCATCTCATAAGAATGTAGCAAGCGGTAAACATGAATTTGAATTAACTTCAAATAACTTTACTGCTGCTGGTACTTATATTATAAAAGTTCAAATTGGTGACGAAATGATTGTTAAATCATTAGTTAAACAATAATTTAATTAAACAATTAAATAAACAAACCCCAAAAGACGAAAGTCTTTTGGGGTTTGTTTATTTAAAAAAGGAATGTATTTAAGCAATGAGGTATATTATTGAATTGGCCTATAATGGCAGTAATTTTCACGGATGGCAAAAGCAATTAAACGCTAGAACCGTTCAACAAGAATTAGAAGAAAAATTATTTACTTTACTTAAAAATCCAATTGAAACCCTTGGTTGTGGAAGAACCGATACAGGTGTTCATGCCAAACAGTTTTTTGCCCATTTTGACTTTCCTGAATTATTAGATACTCCTAATTTAGTTTATAAATTAAATAGAATTTCATCAAAAGATGTAGCAATTAAAAACATCATGCCTATTCACGATAACTTTAACGCTCGCTTTGATGCTAAATGTCGTGAATATGAATATATAATTGCTACTCAACCAAATCCTTTTCTTAATGAATTTTCTTGGTACAATCCAACTTCTTTAGACATTGATCTAATGAACCAAGCATGTCAATTACTTTTAACCCATACCAATTTTGAATGTTTCAGTAAAGTACATACGCAAGTAAATAATTTTAATTGTAACTTGATGGAAGCTTACTGGAAACAAGAGGGTGAATTATTAGTTTTTACCATTAAAGCCAATCGATTTCTTAGGAACATGGTTAGAGCCATTGTAGGAACCTTAATTCAAGTTGGCTTACAAAATATTGATTTGACCTATTTAGAGCAGATTATAGCCAGTAAGAATCGTTCTGAAGCAGGAATGTCTGTTCCCGCTCATGGTTTGTTTTTAACTAAAGTAGTTTATTAGTTTTAAATTTATTTTTAGAATCAATACATCGTATTTATTTAAATCTTAACTACATAGACTATTAAAAATTTAAAATTATTAACATTTATAATTTTAATTTCACGATTTTCCTTTTTCCTTTTAAAACTTCCTTTTTCCATTTTAAATGATCTTCATTTAATTGGGTAAACCCTATTAATTACTCCTAAATATCTTTCAAATTTTATTTAATCATTTTCATTATAAATAATTAAATAAATGATAATTAGCCCCTTAAATTTTTAATATAAGCTCTTTTTTTTGATTAAAATTAAAATTTAGTGTACAAGTTAATTGATTTACAAGTTTTTTACTTACCAAAAAAAATAGATTTGTGTTAACAAAATAATATTAATCATTTAATAATAAAATATTTTTATTTCAAAAAAAATCAAAGAGTAGTCCAGAGAACTCTTTAAAAACGGGGCGATATCTGAAAAGCCATAAGAGTAAGAAAACTTAAAAACAACAAACCATGAAACAAATTTTTAATCAAATTCTTGATTTCCCCCAAATGGTGAATCAAAAAGTATTAAACGCAAAATTGAATTCAACAATTGATTCTTTTGATTCTCAAGATGGAATTCGCAGTTATGTTAAATTAATTTATCAGGTTGCAGCTTTAGTTGTATTTCTAACAATGGAATGGGGGGTGTTAAATGCAGCTTTAGCACATTTGGGAAATCCCGTAGTTACCATTATTGGTAAAATTGGAAGTGTAGTTACATTGATCTTAATGGCTTATTCTGCATTTCCAATTGCACACATTATTAAATCAAAGGGAGAAACTCTTGGTGGTTCACATAAGGGTATGATTGAGTTTATTTTTAAAGATTTTGTGACTACTAACATTAGAATTTTTGGCGAAGTAATGGCAGTTCTTGGGATTATTTATTCAGTAAATTTATCATTATGTTTTTTATTAGACGCTGATTTACTTTTATCTTCTTCAAGCAATCCTTCATTAGAAATTTTAGGAAGTTTATATGCTTTTCCAATTAATACTTTATCTAATATTTTAGTTTCGTTAAGACTTGACGTAATTGCTAATGCTTTGCAATCATTTACAGCATTTAAATTAACCGCAACCCAATCTTTTGGCAATGATTTTATTTGGTATGCATCAGATATTATCATTGTTGCAAGTTCATTTGTGAATGTAATTGCAGGTTTAGCTGTATTATATGTTAGTCTTTCTATATATAATTACATGTACTCACTTGTAGCTACTCTAACTAACTTTATTCCTAAATTAGCTTTCCCTTTATCTATTAGAAATAGAAACGAAAATTAATTTCCTAAATACTATAAACTAAAAAAGCCTCATTCTAAATCAGAATGAGGCTTTTTTAGTTTATAGTATTTAAATAGCTGCTTTTTTAGCTGCTACTGTAGCTTTTAACCATTCGTAAGTTACCGATTTTGGTCTTTCTAAAGGTAATCCTAAAGCTCTATCCCATAGTAATGAAGCCATTACTCCTAAGGCCCTACTTACTCCAAATAAAACTGTGTAGAATTCGTATTCTGTAAAGCCATAATGTAATAATAATGCACCTGAATGTGCGTCTACATTTGGCCAAGGATTTTTGATTTTACCTGTATTTTCTAATATTGGAGGTGCCACTTTATATATTTTCCAAACAATATTTACTAATTTATCATCAGGCATATATGTTTTAGCAAATTCTTGTTGTGCAGTAAATCTTGGATCAGTTTTACGCAATACTGCATGTCCGTATCCTGGAACAACTTTTCCGTTTGTTAATGTTTGTTGAATATAAGAAGCTATTTGTTCTTCATTTGGATCTTCTCCAATTTCTTCTTGCATATCTTTGATCCAACGAACTACTTCTTGGTTTGCTAATCCGTGTAATGGACCAGCAAGTCCGTTCATAGAAGCTGCAAAGCTTAAATATGGATCGGCTAATGTAGAACCCACCAAATGAGTAGTATGAGCCGAAACATTTCCACCTTCGTGGTCAGCATGAATGACTAAATACAAACGCATTAATTTGTAAAACTCATTTTGATCATAACCTAACATGTGAGCAAAATTTGCTGCCCAATCTAATTTTGGATCTGAAGCAATATGTTCACCGTTTTTATAAGTTCTTCTGTAAATATATGCTGCTACTATTGGAATACGAGCTAATAAAGTACAAACGTCTTCATAAGTAAAATCCCAATAATCTTTTTTATTGATTCCTTCTTTATATGCTTTTGCAAAAACAGAATCTGTTTGTAACGCATTAATTGCTATTGCAAACTGAGTCATAGGATGTGTTGTTATTGGCATTGCATCTAGCGCAGCAAATACGTGTGCAGGAACATTTGCTCTTGCTGCCCAATTTGCTTGAATAGCTAATACATCTTCGTAAGTTGGTAATTCACCAATAAGCATTAAATAAAATAATCCTTCAGGAAGTGGTTCTGTTCCGCCTGGAACTTTTGGTAATAATTCTCTTAATTCTGGAATGGTATAACCTCTAAAACGTATTCCTTCATTTGAATCTAATAAAGAAGTTTCTGTTAATAATCCAATGATACCTTTTTGTCCATGATAAACATCTTCAACGGTACAATTTGCTAATATAACGTCACCGTTTTCTTTTACAAAGTTTCTAATTTCTACTGCTAAGGGTAATGCTTTTTCAGCAAATTTTGTCTTTAAATTACTCATTTTATATTGTAGTATAAACTGCTTTGCAGTTGTTTTTTTTAACTGTTCAAAATTAGTTATTGTTTTGATTGATGCAAAAAAACTAATCGAATATTTCTGTTTTGTGACGAGGATTATAAAATTTACTGTGTAGCACCATGATTGCCCTCGGTAATTACAGTACCTTCAGTATCTATAATTTCAAGCTTACCATTCAATCTTACTACCGCTCTGCCGTTTTTAAAAGGACCAATAAAACTAAATTTACATTCAATTACTTCCTCTCCTTCTTCATTGATAAAACCGTATTTTGCTTCTCTAAGTACTTTTGCTCTGCCACCTTCAAAAGGAAAAATTTCTTCGTATTTGCATGGTATAAATTCTTCACCTTCCATGTTTATAAACCCAAGTTTTCCGTTTTTTAAAACTTTTGCCTTACCTTTAATAAATGGATAAATGGCATCGTAACCTTTAGCAATGGCATTTTTTCTGGTTTGCGCTTCACTATAAGTATATGCTAAGGAGAATATGGTAATTAAAAGAATTATTTTTTTCATAAAGGAGGGCGAATATGCTAAATAGTTTTTTAAAATCAAAGAATTGGACTGTTAATGTTTATTTGTTTTATTTTATTTATTAAAAATTCAAATTCAGTTTCTGTTATATTCAAATGTAACACAAATCTAATCAAATTATTACCCATACTTATTGCATTTATTTCATTGTTTCTTAAAAATTCAATAAAATGACTGGTGCTTAATTCAATTGGGTTTATTTTAAATATTACAATATTAGTTTCAACGGGATAAACACTTTCCACAAAGTTACACGTTTGTAAAACATTTGCTAAAATAGTTGCTCGTTCATGGTCTATAGTTAGTCTATCAATATTATTTTGCAAAGCATACAAACCTGCAGCGGCTATAAATCCTGCTTGACGCATTCCACCGCCCATCACTTTTCTTATTCTGATGGCTTTTGAAATATTTTTTTTGCTGCCAAGCAGCAATGAACCAACTGGAGCACCAAGCCCTTTACTCAAACAAATAGAAATGGTATCAAATAATTGTCCATATTGTAAAGCAGATTGGTTTTTGGCAACTAACGCATTAAACAGTCTTGCACCGTCTAAGTGTAAAGCCATTTCGTTATTCTGGCAAACGGCTTTTATTTTTATTATTTCATCAATTTCCCAGCATACACCACCACCTTTATTTACTGTGTTTTCAATGCAAACTAATTTACTAATAGGAAAATGTATATTGTTTTTATCATTGATGTTTTCTTGAACTTGATCTGCGGTAAATCGCCCATAATTACCTTCTAATAAGCGAGTAGAACATCCCGAATTAGAGCCAATTCCACCACCTTCGTATAAATAAACATGCGAAAGTTTATGGCAAATTACTTCATCGCTAGGTTGCGTATGCAATTTGATTGCAATTTGATTGGTCATGGTTCCGCTGGCACAATATAAGGCTGCTTCCATTCCAAACATATCGGCTGCAAAGTTTTGCAATTCGTTTACAGTAGGATCTTCACCGAAAACATCATCCCCAACTTTGGCTTCCATCATGGCTTTAAGCATAGCCGAGCTTGGTTGGGTAACTGTATCGCTTCTTAAATCTATCATTTTTAATTGCTTATTTATTGCATAGCAATTAAATTATTTTTTATGAATTTGGTAAAATTAAATTCCTAATTATTCGCATAAATTTTGAGTGTTTAAACCTGTATCAATATAAATTTTCTGCCAAAATAGTGCTTTGCTTTGCTAGTTTTTTTTTAGTTATTTGCCAATATGCAATTTAAAAATATTGTAGGTCAAAAAACCTTAATAAACAAACTAATACAAACCACCAGAGATGGCCGAATAAGCCATGCCCAAATGTTTTTAGGAGCAGAAGGAAGTGGAAATTTAGCTTTGGCCATTGCGTATGCACAATATGTAAATTGTTTAAATCAACAAGAAACGGATAGTTGTGGAATTTGTTCTAGTTGTGTAAAATATCAAAAATATATTCATCCCGATTTGCATTTTACATTTCCTACAATATCACCAATCAAATTATGCATTGATGTATTGTCGGAATATAGAGAAGCACTAATCCGAAATCCTTACATGAACGATTTTGATTGGATATGTAATTTGGATAGTGCTGGAAATAAACAAGGAAATATTACTGCTGAAGAGTGCCGAGATATAATCAGAAAATTAAGCCTAAAAGCATACGAAGCAAAGTTTAAAACTTTAATTATTTGGATGCCCGAATACATGAAAACAGAAGGCAATATTATTTTAAAACTTTTGGAAGAACCACCTGAAAACACCTTGATTATTTTAGTGGCCAATGATAGTGAAAAAGTAATAGCTACTATTTTATCAAGGGCCCAATTAATAAAAGTTCCGCAAGTATTAGATGAAGATATTGTAAATAATTTAGTTCAAAATTATCAAATAGAAAGTAACAAAGCGCAAGCAATAGCAAGGTTAGTAAGTGGAAATTATAACTTAGCATTGAGTTTAATCGACTTGGAGCATGGCGATTATTTGAATTTGTTTATTGAATGGATGCGAAAGTCGTTTGCCTATAAAAAAGATATTAAAATTGGACAGCAGGATGAGTTAACAATATTAATTGAAAAGCTTTCAATGGTTGGTCGCGAGCAAGTAAAAAGTTTTTTAACTTACAGTAGTCAAATGATTCGTTCTGCATTTATTTATAAATTTGGTCATCCTTCATTAAGGAAAAATTCACCGGAAGAATTGGCTTTTTTAAATCAGTTCAGTGTGGTTTTTACACCAGATAATTTAGCATTGATAACCACCGCAATTGACGAAGCAATTTTTCATGTGGAGCGAAATGCAAGTGTGAAAATTATGTATTTAAATCTTTCTATGTATATTGGCAAACATTTACAAATAATAAATTCTAAAAATTAAGTTATTTATTAGTAATATTTGTAATATAATTCAGGGTTTTTATTTGTGTTAAATAATACCCTAAAACTAATTTTTTTAAAGTTCAATTATTTAAAATATATAAATAATAAATGGGATGTTCAAGCGGAGGATGTAGCACAGGTGGCTGCTCTAGCGGTGGTTGCAGCACAGGTGGCTGCAATAAATTAAATACATACGATTGGTTAAGTGATTTGGTAATGCCACCTCAAACCAAACCTTTTGATGTAGTAGAAGTAAGTTTTAAAGGCACTAGAAAAGAGTACTTTAGAAACAATAATTTGGATATAACCAATGGCGATTTTGTAATTGTAGAATTAGAAAATGGTTATGATTTTGGTAAAGTAAATTTAAAAGGAGAACTAGTAAAACTACAATTAAAGAAAGTAGGATTAACTCCCGATAGTACTCATATTCGTAAAATTATTCGCAGGGCAAACGACACTGATATTGCAAAGCACAAGGAAAATAAAGAATTAGAAATTCCTACCATGTTTAAGGCCAGAACTCATGCTTTGGAGTTAGGTTTAAACATGAAATTAAGTGATGTAGAATACCAAGGTGATAAGCGAAAAGCTATTTTTTATTACACGGCCGAGGACAGGGTTGATTTTAGAGAATTGATAAAAAAACTGGCCGATGAGTTTAAAGTTCGTGTAGAAATGAAACAAATTGGCTACCGCCAAGAAGCGGGACGGCTTGGTGCTATTGGTAGTTGCGGACGAGAACTTTGCTGCAGTACTTGGCTTACCGATTTTAAAATGGTTCATATCAATGCCGCGCGTTACCAAAATTTATCTATTAATCAGTTAAAACTTTCTGGCCAATGTGGTAAATTAAAATGCTGCTTAAACTTTGAGTTAGATGTGTACCAAGAATCGTTAAAAGATTTTCCTGAAAAAGATAATAACATCATTGAATTTGCTGGTGACTTGCGTTACAAACAAGTGAAAATTGATATTTTAAAACGCATGTTGTTTTTTGCGCCAATGGGCGAAGCAAATGGCGATTGGTTAGAGTTAAGTGTAGAAAAAGCCAAGGAATATATTAGCCAAAACAGAGACGGCATAAAACCAGAATTGGTGATAAAACCAAAAGTTGAATTAAAGAAAGTAATAGAACTTGACTTTAAAAACGACATGGGAATGGATAGTTTAACTCGTTTGGACGATAATAAAAAACGAAATAACAACAATAAAAACAACCGCAATAAAAACAATAATCCAAATCAGAACAGACCGCCACTAGCTATTGTGAACGCTAATGAAAACAAACCTTTGGATAATAATACTGTAAACACTAATCAAAATAATAAGCCTAAGTTTAATAAAAACAGGAATAATAGAAATAAACCTAATTTACCAAAGCCAGATGATAAAAAGGAGTAAATATATTCTATCAATTTTTGTATTTGTGTTGGTTTCATTTTGTTTTGGAGCCTGCGGAAATGCGCCAATTTTTGATGAAAACAAAGAAATTGCGGAATATAAATGGGATTTTAAAGCGCCAATTAACTTTGATATAAATATAAAAGATACCAATAAATACTGCAATGTGTTTATCAATTTTCGTATCAATGGCGATTATAAATACAGTAATTTTTTTATGTGGGTTCATGAAACTTTACCCGATAAAACTGTTACAAAAGAAAGAGTAGAGTTTATATTAGCCGATGATAAAGGAAAATGGCAAGGGAAAGGTTTAGGCGATATTTACGCTTACCAATTACAATACAAACCTCGTATAAAATTTAAACAAGCTGGAATTTATAGTTATAGTTTAGAGCAAAATATGCGCGATGATATTTTAGAAAATGTAGTAAGCGCTGGTGTTCGTGTTGAATTTTGGACTCCAGAATCCAAAGCTTGGTAATTAAATACTATGAAAAAAGAACAGTTTGAAAGCATTACTCAATGGCAAGATGAAACATTTAAAAAAGCAACTGCTTTATCAAAAATGGCTCACTTATCAGAAGAAATGGAAGAATTAGTTTCTGATTTAAAAAACAATAGTGACAATAAAAGAATGGAATTTGCCGATTGTTTTATTTTATTATTTGGTGCCGCTGCTTCCGATGGAATGAGCTATGAAGATATTTGCAATGCAATAGACGAAAAAATGGAAATAAACTTTAACAGAAAATGGGGTAAACCTAATGATGATGGAGTAGTAAACCATATTAGATAATAATATTAAAACAAAAAAAGCTGCCATTGGCAGCTTTTTTTGTTTTTTATCGACTACTAATAAGCTCTTGCATCGCTTCCTTCGTAATAATTCATGAATGCTTTGTTTACTACTTTATTTCCTCCTGGAGTTGGATAATTCCCACTAAAATACCAATCGCCAGTATGATTTGGACAAGCTATATGTAAATTTTCAATGGTTTGATAAATTACTTGAACACTTGCTGTTATTTCTGGCGGAGTAACAATGATTGATATTTGAGCAGAAATTTCTTCTTCTGTAAACAGTGAATACAATTCTATCAAATAGTTTTTCATTTCTTCTTTTGGTAAATTTTCTTGCGCTTTACATTTTTTGTAAACTTCGTCAATTTTCTTTTCAAGTTTACGTTCTTTAATGAGCGCTATCATTGCCTGAAAGGCAACAAAATCTTTCAATTTACTCATGTCTATTCCATAACAATCAGGGTAACGAATTTGCGGAGCAGAAGAAATAATGATTATTTTTTTAGGATGTAACCTGTCTAAAATTCTAAGAATAGATGTTTTTAAAGTGGTACCACGAACTATTGAATCGTCAATGACTACAAGCGTGTCTTCATGGTTTTTTACTATGCCGTAAGTAACATCGTAAACATGAGCAACCATGTCTTCACGGTTATTATCATTGGTAATAAAAGTACGCAGTTTTGCATCTTTTACAGCTACTCTTTCTCTGCGAGGGCGCACTGCTAAAATGGTTTTAAGTTGTGCCTCGTTTATTTCAGAACCAATTTTTTTTATCTGTTCAATTTTATGAATATTTAATAAATCATTGATTCCGTCTATCATTCCATAAAACGAAACAGCGGCAGTATTTGGAATAAAACTAAAAACAGTGTTTTCAAAATCATTATTTACTGCTTGCATAATTTTATTAGCCAATAAATAACCCAATTGCTTGCGCTCTTTGTAAATGTCTTTATCGTTTCCACGGCTAAAATAAATGCGTTCAAATGAACAACTTTTACTTTCGCCTGGAGGAGTAATATTTACTTCGCTAATAGTTCCGTTACGTTTAATAATTAATGCATTTCCACGGCCTAATTCTTTGATATCTCTCACTGGAATATTGAACCCAGTTTGAATAGCAGGACGTTCACTTGTTACCACTGCTATTTCATCATCACAATAATAAAAACATGGTCGAATTCCGTTTGGATCTCGAACAACAAAAGCATCGCCATGGCCAATTAAACCAGCCATTACATAACCTCCATCTGCATCGCGAAGCGCACGTTTCAAAATGTTTTCTACGTTTAATTCTTCAGCTATCATATTTGAAATATGTTGATTGCTGTGTCCTTCTATTTTGTAACGGGTAAAAAGTCGTTGGTTTTCTTCATCAATAAAATGACCAAATTTTTCCAACATGGTAACGGTATCTGCTCTTTCGCTTGGGTGCTGGCCAAGGCCAACTAATACGTCAAAAAGTTCATCAACATTGGTTAAATTAAAGTTACCCGCAAGCATTAAATTACGGCTCATCCAATTGTTTTCACGAATAAAAGGATGGCATAAATCTACGCTGTTTCCGCCATGGGTTCCATAACGCAAATGACCTAACAATAACTCGCCCATAAAAGGAACATGTGAACGCAAATAATCTGTATCGTTTAATTGTTCTTTGTTGCCGGCTTTGGTAATTTTTTTATTTACTTTTTCAAATATTTCTGCAATGGCGTTACTGCCATTTGCTCGTTGGCGGTTGATGTAATTTTCGCCTGGTTTTACGTTAATTTTTATGGTTCCAACTCCCGCACCATCTTGGCCTCGGTTTTGTTGTTTTTCCATTAAAAGATAAAGACGTTTTAAGCCATAAAGAGCTGAACCATATTTTTCTTGGTAAAAACTCATTGGTTTAAGCAGGCGAATAAGGGCTATTCCGCACTCGTGTTTGATTGAATCACTCATAAAAGTATGGGCAAAAGTAAGTGATTATTTTAAAACAATTACTTTTTTATGTTTTAAAATTACTATTTTTAAACATAAAAAAAGCCTTGAATGTATAACAAAAAAGGCTTTTAAATTTTAATTAAAACCTATCGATTTTCTTGCTTCAGGAATATTGGTATCAATCTTAAATTCTAAAACATCATCTAAAACCAATTCAAAAATCATTTCTGAAGTTCGTTCAGTTGCAGGAATTTTTGCTAACCTTAAATGTTGATTTTTAATGGCTTCTTCCACTACTTTTCTAATACTTCGGGCATTTCCAAAAAATTTATTCCTAGTATTATACATCGATTCGCTGAAAGCCTTTAGGTGATTTGAGGCTTCCTCAGTTGGTTTAATGGCATTATTGTCAAGCATTTTTATTGCTATTTCATGTAATTGCAAAGCATCATAATCTTCAAACTGCATTTCTCTGTCGAACCTACTGTTTAATCCAGGATTGCTTTCTAAAAAATGCTTCATGTTATCGGTATAACCAGCTACAATAACAATAATATCACCTCTTGCATCTTCCATTTTTTTTAAAATAGTTTCTACTGCTTCTTTTCCAAAATCATTTTCACCACCTTCACTCAAAGCATACGCTTCGTCAATAAACAAAACACCACCCATTGCTTTGTTCAAAACTGCGTTGGTTTTTAATGCAGTTTGACCCACAAATCCGCCCACTAAATCTTGTCTATCGCATTCTACCAAATTACCTCTTTCTAAAATTCCTAAGGCTTTATAAATTTGTGCTAAAATACGTGCCACGGTGGTTTTACCTGTTCCCGGATTTCCAGTAAAAACAGTATGTAACGAAAAAGATTGTCGAACATCTTTACCTATTTCTCTATAAAAACGAACTAATTTTACCAATTCGTCTATTTCATTTTTTACCTTTTTTAATCCTATTAAACTATGTAAAACTTGAAGCGATGACAACAATAATTCTTCGTCAATTGGAATATCAGTAATTGATTTGTGTTTAATGCCAAATACTTTTTCAATATCTACTGTTTCTATTGTACTTAATATATCATTACTCAATTCGCTAGGGTTTGGCGATTGCATTAAGCGCAAACCCATATTCATTTTACATTCGTCAATTAAGTTATTTACATAACGCGCATTTCCAAACATTCTATCTCTATCGCGGTAGGCATCTACCAGTTTTTTGAACATCAATTCCTTTGAAAATTCATTGAATTTGATACCTCTTTTTTGAGTTGAATATTCAGCAATTAAAAGTAATTCTTTAGGCAAATAATCTGGAAAATCGTAAAACATTTGGAACCTACTTTTCATTCCAGGATTGCTTTCTAAAAAGTTATTCATTTCATCGGGATAGCCTGCGGCAATAATTGCTATATCGCCATCACCGTCACTCATTTCTTTCAGTAAAATTTCAATGGCCTCTTTACCAAAATCCTTGCTGTCATCGTTTTTGCGTGCTAAAGCATAAGCCTCATCTATGAATAAAATGCCACCTTTTGCACGTTTGATAATTTCCTTGGTTTTTGGTGCCGTTTGACCAATGTATTCTGCTACTAAATCACTTCTATCGGCCTCTATTACATGTCCTTTACTTAACAAACCAAGTTGCAAATATATTTTGCCAAGCATTTTGGCAACAGTTGTTTTACCCGTTCCCGGGTTCCCTGTAAAAATCGCGTGTAAGTTTATTTTTTCAGAGTCATCAAAGCCTTTTTCTTTCCTTATTTTTAAAAAATTTAAATAAGTGGTGTATTCTTTTATTTTCTTTTTTATTGAGTCAAGACCAATTAAATGATCAAGCTCCAGCATAATATTTTCAATATTTTCAGGAGTTGGTTCTGCTTCAATTACTTTGATTGTTTGTTTAGCTTTAGCTTTTATTTCTTTTACTTTTTGTTCAATCAAAAACTCGTTTCCCACATCAAACAAAATACTAGCTACCAATTGGTCCATAAAAATTACCTCAATGGTATAATAATCTAAGCCCCAAGTTCCTTTTAAATCATTTCCCCAGCCAATGCTGCATTCAAATGCTGGTTCAATTGGATCCACAAAAATTATTTTTTCAACTGAACCTTTTAATTGACCCGAACGGGTTTTAAAGTTAAACTTTAACTCACAAGGCCATTTTTCTTCAACTTTCACTAAGTTTTCTGCTACCATTTCAAGCCAAACATACCTTGTTTCTTTAGTATCAAAAGCACTTAAGTAATTACGTTCTGCTTTTGGAATATTGGTTTCAGTTCCTTCATAAAGTTTGTTGGTTTTTATTTTGAAATAAGGATTTTCGGTTTCTGTAACTATACCAATATCTAAAATATAAAATGATTTTTCTGCAATAAATACGCCATCTACCCATGCTTCCCATCGATAACTCCCTTTTTTCCAAAAAGTACCAGCGCTTTTTACACCCCAACCTTCTCTAATATATACAATGTTTTCGTCCTTCTTTATCGTTCTATCAGCAGTAAGTGTGCAAATTTCTGAGCTGTCGTCTTGTTTGATACACTTTAAACTTATTTTTACATCCCATTCTTTTTCATCAAATAATTTATTGAAAAAAGAAAGTTCACAATAAATAAAAGTGCATTCAGAAAGATCATAAACTTGTCTGTATTTTTTTTCGTTATTCGCTAACCATTCAGTACTACCAAATATTTTTAAGTCGCGATACTTGTAATTTACTACTTTATCTTTTGCCATGACTAAAGTTTATTTTTTGCTAATTAACGAACAATTTTAATGCATATTATTATTGGAAATTGATGAAATATTAATTTTACATGATTGTTACTATAACTAATTAGTATTCAAAGGCTTTTTATTTATTGGCTAAATCATATAAAAGCATTTTAAAAAATATTTCGTAAAAATAAAAGAAAAGTTTTGTCGTTTGCTTGAGAATGCTACATTTGCACTCCCTTTTAAAAAGCAATTGGTGAGATGGGTGAGCGGCTGAAACCACCGGTTTGCTAAACCGACATACGCGTCAAAGTGTATCGAGAGTTCGAATCTCTCTCTCACCGCACAAATTTTTTATAGGGCGAGTAGCAATGCTTAGTTCAAAAATTTAGCACTTTTGAAAAACTTGCAAACGGGGTGTAGCGTAGCCTGGTATCGCGCCACATTTGGGATGTGGAGGTCGTAGGTTCGAATCCTGCCACCCCGACTTAAAAAGCTTAACAGTAATGTTAGGCTTTTTTTATTTTTAAAAAATACAATAAATGTGGAGGTCGTATCATCACGCATGGCATGACTGCCACTCTGAATCTGTATAATTAAGATTTAAATTTAACAAATAAATATTTTATGAAGTATTTTGTTTACATTATTTTTAGTTTAAAGCTGAACAAATATTATACTGGTTTTACAGAAAATTTGGAGATAAGGATAGCTCAACATAATTCAGGTATTAGTACTTTTACATCAAAAGGAATTCCTTGGGAATTGATTTATTTTTTTGAAGTAAATTCAATTAATGAAGCCCGGATATTGGAAAAAGTAATTAAAGGTCGCGGTGCAAAAAGATTTTTACAAGACAAAAAGATTCTCTAAACGTGGAGGTAGTATCACGCGGTGCGTGACTTCCACCCCGATCCTGCAAAAGCAGGACTTAACAGTAATGTTAGGCTTTTTTTATTTTTAAAAAATACAATAAAAGTGGAGGTCGTATCACGCAGGGCCTGACGTGACTGCCACCCCGATCCTGCAAAAGTTGTTTTTAACTCAAAAGTAAGGCGATCTGTTTTTTTAATAAGAAAATTTTACATTTTAGATAATATATTATTTTTATATTTGTTTTTTAAAAATATAAAAATCATGTATAGAAATACTTTGAAATTCACGCTTTTGTTGAGCCTAACAATACTTTGTTTTTTTAATATTAATGCACAAACAAAAGTGTATCTCCCGCTGCTTGAAACCATAAATTTGAAAAAAGATTTTCAATATTCTAGTACTCGATTACTTAAAAACTACATAGAAAGTGCAAATAAGTACCAAGTAATTATGCAAGATGTAAATGATTCTTCTATTAGTTATAACGATCAAAACGCATCTATCATAACCAAGGCAAGAGAAATAAATGCCATGTATTATATCATTGGTTCTTTAAACCGATTAGGTGAAAATGTAATTGTAAACATCAATTTATTTGAAACTGAAACAGGTAAAAAAGTTTGGTTCGACCAATTAAAAGCCATGAGTCCAGATGATTTAGATCCTATTTTACAAAGAATTGGTCAAAATATAGGTACAGAGAATAAAGCTACCACAGCAGACGATATTTATTCTGTTTCCAATCAAGAAACACAACAATTGAAACAAAAAGAAAGCAATAATAACTTTGGAATAGGATTATGTGCCATGCCACTTTTAATGCATGGTTTTGATTTAAATAATAATGCACAATTGTCAGGGCTTAGTTTGGCTTGGAGTTTTGATGCGCGCGATTATATTTTTGACATTAAACCATCTTGGTGTTTTAATTCTAATTATGATATGTTAAGTTTAGCTTTGGAAATGAATAAGCCATTGACTAAAAAAAGTAATACGCCTTTTTTGGGTGGAGGTGCGTCTTTAAGTAGAACAAGTTTTGGTATTAATGGTAGTAATCAATCAAATTATTATAGCTCAACAGCTTCTGGATATGGTATCATGCTTTTAGCAGGTGGTGGCTATATTTTTAACAGAACGTCTTCAGTTTCGGTGCGCTTATCAGCCAATTTAATGCAAGGATTTTATGATGTAAAGGGTTATGAATATAACTCATTTGGTAGCTATTCTAGCCAAAAAAACTATGGTTTATCAACTGGTATTTTAATGCGTTTGGAAATATTATTTAGAAGATAATGAAAACTAAACTTATTTATTTTTCTGTATTTTTAATTTTACTTTCTTCCTGCGGCACTTCGTTGATTAAAGTAACAGGTAACAGTCGTCCATATTCAGTTTTTATTGATAATCAATACAAAGGAATGACTAATAACGATATAAAAATTCAAAGGTCTGGATTACCTCAAAAAAAATTGATTGAAATAAAAGATGCCAAAGGAAAAGTTATTGCAAAAGAAAAAATCTCGAGAGATTTTAATGTACTAAAATTTCTTGTGGGTTTTCTTTATTGTTATCCAATTTGGTTTTTTAGTTGGGAATACGAAAAAAAGATTGAAATTACTATTGATAATTCAAATAATAACAACGATAATTCAAGTCCTTGGGATGAAGAAAAGCCTAAAAGTCCTTGGGATTAATCATTAGATGTTATTAATTTTTACTTTTTAAAAATCCACCACTTTCATTATTGCACTACCATCAAATTTATTTTTAATGACTTATTACGTCAATACTTTAAATAGTAAATTATTTCCTCACCTACCAAAATCCCTTTAAATTCAAACATTTTGTACCGTTTATAAAAATAGTATTTAGGTAATAAATATTATAATAAAATAAATGTAATTTTCGGCCTTCATTGTTATGAAAATCAGTGGCTTTTTTAAACAAATAATTCATGAAAAAATTAAACAATAAACTATTCATTTGGCTTGGTGTAGCAGTTGTAATATTAATAATTATAGCAGTAGTTGGAAAGAAAAAAGGCTGGTTTGGTGGCAAAGACGAAACCAGGGTTAGCATGGCTATAGCCGAAATAAAAACGGTAATAGAAACAGTAAGCGCCAATGGAAAAATTCAACCTGAAACGGAAGTAAAAATTAGTTCGGATGTAAGTGGCGAGATCAGAGAATTATATGTAAAAGAAGGCGACTCGGTAACTGTTGGTCAGTTATTAGCCCGAATAGATCCAGAATTATATGCTTCGGCATTGGACAGAAGTAGTGCTTCGTTAAGCAATGCAAAAGCAAATTCAGCAACTACTAAAGCACGATTAACACAAGCTGAAGCACGATTTGCTGAAATAGAAAAACAATACAATAGATCCAAAAAAATGGCAGATCAAAAGTTAATCAGTGAAGCCGAAATAGAAACTGCTACTTCTAGTTATAAAAACGCCAAAGCCGAAGTTGATGCCATCAAACAAAACGTTATTGGTGCTGAATTTACCGTAAAAAGTTTTGAAGCAAGTTTAAAAGAAAGCAAAAAGAATTTGACCAGAACCGAAATATTTGCTCCTGTAAGTGGAATAGTTTCAAGTTTAAAAGTAGAAAAAGGAGAACGCGTAGTTGGTACATCGCAAATGGCAGGAACTGAAATGATGCGCATTGCAAATTTAAATGCCATGGAAGTGAGCGTGGATGTAAACGAAAACGACATTATAAAAGTAGGTTTAGGCGATACTGTTTTAATAGAAGTAGATGCTTATGGAACCAGAAAATTTAAAGGTTTAGTGTCGGAAATAGCCAATAGTGCCAGTGCTACAAACGCCAGTACCAGCGATCAGGTAACAAATTTTGTGGTGAAAATAAAAATTTTAAGAAGCAGTTATGCTGATTTAACTGCAAAATTTGGTAAACGAAAAGCAGTTTTTCGTCCGGGAATGAGTGCCAGTGTAGAAATTCAAACAGAAGTAGCTCAACAAGTTTTGGCCATACCAATAGAAGCCGTAACTGTTAGGCAGCCTAGTGATTTGGATACAGCAACTACTGCTGATAAAAAAGAAATGACCGCAAATGCTGATTCCAAAGATGAAGTAGAAGTGGTGTTTGTAAACAATAACAATACTGCTGCTATTCGCAAAATAGTTACCGGAATTCAAGATGATAAATTAATAGTAATTACCAGTGGTTTGGCTAAAGGCGATGAAGTAATCAGTGGGCCGTATGCCACCGTTTCCAAAACGTTAAAACATGGTGATAAACTTAAAAAAGTAAGCAAAGAAGAATTGTTTGAAGTAAAAAAATAACAAAAATTCTACATTTTTTATTCGATTTGAATTCAACTCTTTTCTCCCAAAAAATTATGACAAATTCAGTTTTACACAAAGCTGATTCTCGTGGCGATGCAAACCACGGTTGGCTGCATAGCAAACACACTTTTAGCTTTGCTAATTATTATAATCCTGAACGAATGAACTTTGGTGTACTGCGTGTTTTAAACGATGACACAGTGGCTGCTGGAATGGGTTTTGGAAAGCATCCGCACGATAACATGGAAATTATTAGCATTCCTTTATCGGGTGATTTAGAACATAAAGATAGCATGAACAATGTAACTGTTATAAAAAGTGGTGATATTCAGGTAATGAGTGCTGGAACCGGAATTCAGCACAGCGAATACAATAAAAACAAAGATGCGGAAGTAAAATTTTTGCAGATTTGGGTGTTTCCGAATAAAAAAAATGTAACTCCTCGTTACGACCAAATTACCTTAAACATTGCTGATAGGAAAAATAAATTACAACAAATATTATCGCCTAATCCAAACGATGCTGGAGTTTGGATTCATCAAAATGCATGGTTTCATTTAGCTGATTTTGATAAAGGAATAAGCACTAATTATGAATTCAAAAGCCAAGACAATGGTTTGTATCTTTTTAATTTAAAAGGCAATTTAAAAGTAAATAATCAATCCATTTCTACACGTGATGGCATTGGAATTTGGAACACAACTCACGTAGAAATTACTGCTGAATCTGATGCAGAATTTTTATTAATGGAAGTGCCAATGCAAGTTTAAAATATTTTCAAAAACTAAAATATTATTTCCCATAAGGAATTCTACTTACAATACTTCTTCCCAATGTAATTTCATCGGCATATTCTAGTTCACCACCAATGGAAATTCCACGGCTAATGGTGCTGATTTGAATGGGTAAATGCGCTAGTTTTTTTGAAATATAAAAAGTAGTGGTGTCGCCTTCTGGTGTTGCACTCAGTGCAATAATTAATTCTTTTATTTGTTCGTTTTCAGCCCTAATAATTAACGAAGAAATATTTACATCGTCAGGTCCAACGCCATTGATTGGTGAAATCACTCCACCCAAAACATGGTACAATCCATTAAACTGAGAAGTGTTTTCAATGGCCATTACATCGCGCAAATCTTCTACCACACAAACCAATTCAGGGTTACGTTTATGGCTTTGGCAAATGTTACACAAATCGCCATCGCTCACATTGTGGCAACGTTTGCAGTATTTTATTAAAGTTCTTACTTGTTCTAAAGCTTGTCCAAGGCGAATGGCATCTTGAGGTTCTTGCTTTAAAATATGCAAAACCATTCGCAAAGCCGATTTTTTTCCTACACCCGGAAAGCGTGATAATTGGTTAACAGCCTCTTCAATTAAGGCAGATGGAAAGTTCATATGCTTTAATTATATAGTATTTGAAAAGTAATCGTTGTTGTAATTTGTCATTTAATTTTTTTCTATTCTTACTTTTTGTTTGGGCAAAAAGTAAGCAAAAAGCCCACCACTAAATAAAAATTTCCATTTTTTTGTTGCACATCCCAACGCCACCCAAGCCAAAATTGAAAATTTCACACATTTAGTGGACATCCACCCACACCACTTTGCTCGCACCTTTTGTTGTAAAATATACTTCCTTTAATTGAAGGTTTTAAACCGCTACTGCTCCTTTAATTCCTGCGTGTGGGTTATAATTTTCCAATTCAAAATCTTCATATTTAAAGTCAAAAATAGACTTCACATCCTTATTTATTTTCATGGTTGGATAAGGCCTAACATCTCTACTTAATTGTAAAGTTACTTGCTCAAAATGATTGCTATAAATATGTGCATCGCCAAAAGTATGAATAAAATCGCCTGGTTCTAAATTGCACACCTGTGCAACCATTAAAGTAAGTAAAGCATAACTGGCAATATTAAACGGAACGCCCAAAAACATATCGGCACTACGTTGATATAACTGGCAACTTAATTTTCCATTGGCCACATAAAACTGAAAAAAAGCATGGCAAGGCATCAATGCCATTTTCTCTAGATCGGCCACGTTCCATGCACTCACAATAATTCTGCGGCTATCAGGATTGTTTTTTAAGGCTTCTATTACTTCACTTAATTGGTCTATATGTCCGCCATCGGCTTTAGGCCAGTTGCGCCATTGATGCCCATAAACAGGTCCAAGGTTTCCGTTTTCGTCAGCCCATTCGTCCCATATTTTTACACCATTATCGGTTAAATATTTGGTGTTGGTTTCGCCTTTTATAAACCAAAGTAATTCGTGTATGATTGATTTTAAATGAACTTTTTTAGAAGTAATCAGCGGAAAACCTTTGCTTAAATCAAACCTAATTTGAGCGCCAAATATGCTTCTAGTTCCAGTTCCAGTTCTATCACTTTTTTCGGCTCCTGTATAAAATACATGCTTAAGTAATTCTTCGTATTGATTCATTTTTGAAATATTATTTTACAAATAAAATGAAATATTTAGCCAAGACTATATAATTTTTTGAACCAAAAAGTAACAAATTTTTTTTAAACCACATATAAAACATAGCTTTTGAATACTTTAAAATAAAATCTATGTAATCTGTGGCTAATTACTAAGCAGCTTGAAAAGTTTTGTATTTCAAAGCTTCTATTTTGCTTTTGGCATAAGCCAAGTCAATTACAATTTTTCCTTTAACGGTCAAATCTGGAGCTTCATACATTAAGTCAAGCATAATGGCTTCGCAAATACTGCGTAAACCACGAGCGCCTAATTTAAATCCAAATGCAGTGTCAACAATTAAATCTACTACTTCATCGGTAAATTGTAATTCTATTTTTTCTAAATCAAACAAATGTTTGTATTGTTTAGTTAAAGCATTTTTAGGTACTGTTAATATATTGCGAAGCGCTTCTTTATCTAAAGGATTTAAGTGACACAACACGGGTAGGCGACCAATTATTTCGGGAATTAATCCAAAACTTCTTAAATCGGCAGGGCTGATGTATTGCAACATATTTTTGTCGTTTACAGCGTCCATTTCCTCTTCGTTTTTAAAACCAATGGCTTGTGTTTGTAATCTTCTTGCTATATGCCTTTCTATTCCATCAAAGGCGCCCCCACAAATAAATAAAATATTGTTGGTATTAATTTGAATCATTTTTTGGTCAGGATGTTTGCGTCCTCCTTGCGGTGGCACATTGGCAATGGTTCCTTCCAATATTTTTAATAAAGCTTGTTGAACGCCTTCGCCACTTACATCGCGGGTAATGCTAGGGTTATCGCTTTTGCGGCTAATTTTATCTATTTCATCAATATAAACAATACCACGTTCCGCCATTTCTACATTATAATCGGCTGCTTGTAGCAAACGACTTAAAATACTTTCTACGTCTTCACCTACATAACCAGCTTCGGTTATAACTGTTGCATCAGCAATACAAAAAGGAACTTCCAGTACTTTAGCCAAAGTTTTGGCCAATAAAGTTTTGCCAGTTCCAGTTTCGCCAACCATCATCACATTGCTTTTTTCTATTTCTATATCGTTCTTTTTGCTTTTTACCAATAAGCGTTTAAAGTGATTGTAAACCGCCACACTTAATACTTTTTTAGCTTCATCCTGGCCAATTACGTATTCGTCAAGGTGCGCTTTTATTTGAGCGGGTTTTAGTAAAACTAATTTATTTAAAGGTGTTGAAGTTTTTACCTCCGTATCTTCACTAATTATTCTATTAGCTTGCTTGGTACAATCTTCACAAATGAGGGCATCGAGGCCAGCAATTAAAAATTGAACTTCATTTCTGCTTCGTCCACAAAATGAACACTTATCTTCGGTTTTTTTTGCCATTAAAATGATTGAGCTATTTTTTAAAAAATAATAGCCTGCGAATATAATACAACCCAAAGCGTTTTTTGTTTATTTTTTACAAATGAATTACGAATTATAACTACATAAGATTGTTTTCCTACTCATAAAATTTGTATTTACTTAAAAATTGAAATTGATCAGCTAATTTGTTTAGCTCAAAATAAGGGCTAATTTGCAAGCCATTTTAAAAGTAAAAACTAAATAATAAAATTATGATAATTGGAGTTCCAAAGGAAATTAAAAACAATGAAAACCGCGTAGGATTAACACCTGCAGGTGTAATTGCTTTTGTCAAAGCAGGTCATCAAGTATTTATACAAGCAACTGCTGGTAACGGGAGTGGTTTTTCGGATGAAGAATATGCTGGTGCTGGCGCAACTGTTTTAGCTACCATTGAAGAAGTATATGGTAAAGCCGAAATGATTGTTAAAGTAAAAGAACCCATTGAATCGGAATATACTTTAATAAAAGAAGGTCAATTATTATTTACTTATTTCCACTTTGCAAGTTATGAGCCTTTAACTCACGCCATGATTGCACGTAAAGCCATTTGCTTAGCATACGAAACAGTTGAGAAAAAAGACAGATCACTACCTTTGTTAGTTCCTATGAGCGAAGTAGCAGGTAGAATGAGTATTCAAGAAGGTGCAAAATACTTAGAAAAACCTATGGGCGGACGCGGAATTTTATTAGGTGGCGTACCAGGTGTGAAACCAGCTCAAGTATTAATTTTAGGTGGTGGAATTGTTGGAACTCAAGCGGCTAAAATGGCTGCTGGTATGGCTGCTGACGTAACCATTATGGATATTTCAATTCCTCGTTTACGCGAGCTAGATGATATATTACCTGCAAATGTAAAAACGGTATTTAGCAATGAATACAATATCAGAGAAGCCATCAAAACGTCTGATTTAATTATTGGAGCGGTGTTAATACCAGGAGCAAAAGCACCTCATTTAATTACCCGCGAAATGTTAAAAATGATGCGTCCGGGTACAGTTTTAGTCGATGTAGCAGTAGATCAAGGTGGATGTATTGAAACTTGTAAACCTACAACTCACGAAAATCCTACTTACGAAATTGATGGAATTATTCATTATTGCGTAGCAAACATGCCTGGTGCAGTTCCTTATACTTCTACTTTGGCTTTAACAAATGCTACTTTACCATATGCTTTGCAATTAGCAAACAAAGGTTGGAAAAAAGCATGTGCTGATAACGAAGAATTACGTTTAGGTTTAAATGTAGTAGATGGAAAAGTAGTTTACAAAGGTGTTTCAGAAGCATTTGGTTTACCTTACCACGAAGTAAATTCTGTGCTTTAGTTGATAGCTTGCCACGCTTTGGCATGGTTGTCAGTTGATAGAAAATATAAAAGCTACTCCATTATGGGGTAGCTTTTTTTTGGGGTAATTTGTAGAGATGTTTAATTAAACGTCTCTACAAATGGGCACAAACTTTATAGAAACTGTTGTTCGACCCCAACGGGGTCGTATGTTTGTAGCTAGATTATTTATTATAAACATACGACCCCGTTGGGGTCGAACAACACCTACTATCCTTTGTCTTGTGAAATGGACTTTGGGTGGCTGACTAAGGATTTGAAATGAGAAAACAGTCTCCAGACTCGTTTAATTTTTACCCATAAAAAAAGCCACTCTTGCAAGCGGCTTTTAGTTTATTATTATTTTATAGATTAATGTTCGTGATTGGCGTGATGAGCATGGTTATGCTCTTCTACTATTTTCATAAACTCTTCTTTACTTACTTCTTTTTCTTCAATGGTAATCATGCTTTTTACTGCAGCATTTACCTTCATTTTTACAGCCGAATTAATCATTTTACTTCTGTAATCTTCTTTCTTTAAACTTGGCTCTATTAATTGATTAATTAAATCTTCGTTTAGCCCACTCATTGAATAACCACCAAACATTTGCTTGGTATATTCAACAGCTGCAGCTCTAATATCGGCTTCTTCAATTTTAATTTCATTGGCAGTCATTATTTTTTCTTCTACCAAATGATTTTTCAAATAATTAGCTTCAGGTAAATAAGCAGTTTCTATGTTTTCGGTATTAAACTTATCAGCATATCTGTCCATTAACCAACGTTTTAAAAATTCGTCTGGTAATGTTACGTTGTGCTTAGCTACTAAAGTATCCATCATGTTATGTTCTAACAAATGATCTGCTTGGCCAGTATAAAAACCTTTGATATCTTCACTAATTTTAGCTCTTAAATCAGCTTCATTAGTAATATTTCCTGGTCCGTAAGCAGCATCAAATAATTCTTGGTCAATGGCACCTTCGGTATTGCGTTTAATATCTACTACTTCAAAACTAAAGTTAGGATTTAAGTCGGCTACACCTACTTTAGCCACACCCAAAGCATGACTCATTTCTTGCTCATCGTTATTGAATAAAGTAAAAATATTAACAGTTGATTTTGCACCTTTGCTTATTCCTGTAAGCAATGCTTTTGCATCAGCATTGCTTACTACCGATAATAACATAGGAACGTTATCGGCTTTTACGCCACCTTCTAATTCAGTTTTATCGTCAGCAAGTTCTACTAAGTTTAAATAAACCATGTCATTGTCTTGCTCTGCAATGCTTACTTCTTCTAATTTTCCAAAACGCTTACGCATTCTTCCAATTTCTTCTGTTACTTCTTCATCATTAACGCTCACCGTATAGCGAGTAAATACATCGCTTTTACCAATGTTTAAATCAAACTCAGGAGCAACTCCCAAATCAAAATTAAAATTATAATCAATGCCTTTTTCTATTTTTTCTACCAAAGTATCTTGGTTTAAAACAGGCTCACCTAATAAATTTACTTTATTGTCGGTAATGTAATTATGCAATGCGTTAGATGCTAAAGCATTTATTTCTTCTAATAAAATATTGTTTCCAACTTGTTTTTCAATCATTCCCATAGGCGCAGTTCCTGGTCTGAATCCGGGTATGTTTACTTTTTTTCTATAGTCTTTTAATTTTTTGTCATAATTAGGCATGTAATCAGTGCTGCCTATTTGTATGGAGATGGTGCCATTTAAAGCATCTTTTTTATCAAATGTTACGTTCATTGTATTTGTTTTATTCTTTTTTTATACTTTATCATTAAAAAAAATAAGACTGAAATATTATTTCCAGTCTTATTTCATTTTCTTCAGTGCGGATGAAGGGACTCGAACCCCCACGTCTCTCAACACCAGATCCTAAGTCTGGCGCGGCTACCAATTACGCCACATCCGCAAAAAGGACTGCAAATGTAAATTTTAACGTAACAAATACAACAGTTATTTTCTTATTTTTTGTCATATCGTTTTAGCTAAGCATTTGGCGCTGTTTCATAATATGGAATTGCTTGCTGGTACTTGGTGTTCTCAGCAACCAATACTTTTAACTGTTAGTTGAAAATTCAGACCAAAGGACAATTAACTTTCCAAAACATTAAACCAGTAAAGTGTAAAATAAGTTAAAAGAAATTTTTACGGTAAAATGTATCATATGTTTAAAAAAAACAAATTTTAATTAAATTTCATGTTATTTAAATAATAAATATTAAAATTTAAAATAAAACTAAAAAACTTATTACACTAAATTACAAGTATTTAAAATAAATATAACAGCAATTATTTTTTTAAAAGCACAAATATATAACAAAGTATAAAAATAAGATTAGGAAATATGTACTTATAATATACTTTTGTTTTAATAAGTATAAAAATAATTCATTAATAAAAAATAAAACCTAGCACGTAAAAGCTTTATCCATCTAAAAAAGGAAAGATACGTCTGGTAAATTCAAGGGTAAATATAAGATAAAATATAACAAATACATTGAAACCGAATATGAAAATACTAACACTTTTATTTTTTATATCAGGATGTTGTCAGTTAAAATACGACAGCAAAGATTTTTTATTTAATGAAAATGAATTGAGTTTTTTTAAAGCATATAAAGCGGGTGACACCATTTATTTTGAAAATCAATTTGGGAATATTGACACAATAGAAATAATTGAAATTACTCCTACAAATGCTGAACCTAGAACTGCTTGTAGTGATGGAATTTTCATAAATCCAAAACCAACAAACTCAAAAGAAATAACCATTAAACATTTACCAATTGACAAGTGGCAGGGAGTAAATGAACAACATTATAATAACGGAAAAGTAAAAAAGTCAGACAACTATCAAACATTATTTTCAACAACAAAATTTTTAGTTGAAAAAGAAGTGGTTACAGAAATATCATTTAAAGACTTTCATTCAAGTTTATCACTAAATTCTATTTTCAATGACACCTTGACACTTAATAACAAAAAGTGGACTGCTTATTTTATTGCAGCACATTCCTATCCAGAAAGAGTAAATGAAACATGGAAAATTAGCAAAGCATATTGGACGATAAATGAAGGTTTAATTGGATACGAAACAAAAGGCGGTCAAATATGGACAAAGAAATAAAAGAACTATAAGAAAATAAGCACAAACACCTAACACAGATTTGCGAAAAATGACGATGAAAAAGCTGAAATATAAAAATACCTGATTTAACAAGTTTTGCAATTTGGGCTCAGTGTTATAATAATCCCGATTTTATCGGGATTATGCCAAAAAAAGGCCTTATGAACCCCAAATTGAGAAAAAAAGGAAGCTGAAAAGTGAATTTTACACGTTAAAGCACATAACGTATTTTAAAAAATAATACCTTTACCAATCAGGCTTATCTCTCTAAAAATGGATAGGTATGACTGATAAAATCAGGGGTATATTTAAGTTATAGGCAATGTTGGACGACCGCTGAAGACGACAGTTTATAAAGTCATCGGTGGACTGTCCATTACTCGACATCGAATTGACTTTGTGCAAAATTTGCAAGATTGCAACTTTTTACAAACTTTGTGCCGGTGGACAATCCTTCGCTGACTTTTAGAAAAAAATAATTGAACAGACAATCACCTAACAGAACCATATAACATTTCACGGGACAATGACACCAAAGCAAGTTGAACTGCCCGTCCTAAAATAGGTTGACTAAAAATTAAACACATTTAGACAAATATGTATAGACAAATTGAAACAGAACGACTTTTAATAAGACCGATAAAAATTACTGATACGAGTTTTATCCTTGACTTGTTAAACTCAGATGGTTGGTTGCAGTTTATAGGTGACAGAAAAGTTAAAAACGTTGTAGACGCTGAAAAATATATTCAAAACATTCTCGACAACGAGAAATTCTATTACAGTGTCTTTGAGCTTAAGGAAAGCAAACAAAAAGTTGGTATTATAACGTTTCTTTATCGAGACAACCAACAATTTCCCGACATTGGATTTGCAATGCTACCAGAATTTGACAAAAAAGGTTACGCAATTGAAGCAACTAAGAAATATTTAGAAGAAATTGCAAATGAGAAAAAAGTAAATAAAGTCATTGCGATAACTCTACCAGACAACTCAAAATCAATAAGACTTATAGAACGACTTGGACTTAAGTACGAGGACGAAATCCAAGACAACTCAAAAATTTTATATTTATATTCGCGGACACTTTTTTACAATGAATAGAAAGACAAGAAACACAGCCTATAACAGTACATTGGCAATAGGCGGGGTTTCGTCTCCGCTTGACAGTTTTGTGGTAGCAGAAAGTTCAGGTCTCCGAACAAACTTCTGTGCTGAAAAGCCCGCCCATCGCCAATCTGCAAAACGTTAAAAGGAACACGCCAAATGCGTGCGCTAACCATGGGGACAAACCCTTATTAAAAGCAATCCTAATTCAACAATTAAAAAATGCATAAATGAAAAAACAGCTAATAATCACATTGCTATCAATCATTTTATTTTCAATAAAAAATGAGGCTGATGCTCAAACACCTTTTGGAGTTAATTTAGCTGGGGCTGATTTTGGGACTAATTTTCCTGGAACCAATAATGTTGATTACACTTATCCTACCAGTATAGAATTAGATTACTATCATACCAAAGGATTAAATTTAATTAGATTACCAATTAAGTGGGAAAGAATTCAGCCTGTTTTAAATGGTAATATAAATGAATCTGAATTATTAAGAATAAAAAATTTCTTGTTATTGGCACAAAATCGAAATATGAATGTAATAATTGACCTTCATAATTATTGCAGATATCATACAAATGGAACAGACAGAATTATAGGGTCGAATGAATTAAGTATTGCTAACATCAAAAATTTATGGACAAAACTATCATTAGCATTAAATAACTATACTAATATTTGGGCTTATGGTATCATGAACGAACCCCATGATTTATTAGTAAATGCAACGTGGTTCGAAATTGCTCAAGAAATTATTAATGGTATTAGAATAAACGATCTTAAAACAAGCATATTGGTAGCTGGAGATAGTTATAGTTCGGCCGAACGTTGGATGCAATATAGCAATAATTTAAAAAACCTTTCCGACCCCTCCAACAAACTAATTTTTGAAGCTCATGTATATTTTGATCAAGACGCCTCAGGTTTATATGTTAATAATTATGAAAATGAAGGGGCTTATCCAAATATTGGAATTGATAGAGTAAAACCTTTTGTAAACTGGCTTTCCATCAATAATCTTAATGGTTTTATTGGAGAATATGGCGTACCAGCAAACGATAGCCGTTGGTTAGTAGTGCTCAATAATTTCTTAAGTTATATAAAAGCAAATTGTATTAATGGCACCTATTGGGCAGGCGGTCCTTGGTGGGGTAATTATATACTTTCTTTAGAACCTGCACTTGGTTTAGATAAACCACAAATGAATACTTTGCTTAATCACCTTAATACAAACGCAAGTTGTACTGCTTTAAATATTAAAGATGAAACCCTTCCTTTGAATCATTATCATTTTTCACCAAACCCTTTCCTTGACCTTATAAATATAAGCGGAATTGAGGAAGGTGAAAGTATAAATATTTATGATACTAATGGTTCATTTATGAATACTCGAAAAGTGATTAATGCTAGAATTGAAAATCTAGGAGATTTAAAATCAGGCGTATATTTGCTTAAATATAAAGGTTTCCTAATTTCTAAAATGATTAAATAAAAAACTTAAAAAAATAAAACATGCGCACAACCATTTTATTTTTACTTTTATTCTTTTGTGTCAAATTATTTGCTCAAAACCAGATTTCACAAGACAATTTTGAAGGAACCAGCAGTATTACTTCTTGGTTTGGTGATAATTGTATGATAGACACTAGTTTCACCAACCCTTATCCAATTGCAATGAACACCTCTGCTAAAGTTTTAAAATATGCAGATGTTGGCGAACTGTTTGCTAATGTTCGCTTTGATGCTGGATTCAATTTTAATTTATTAACAAGTAGTGTGTTTTCCTTAAAAATTTATGTGCCTTCTGATGGAATTACTGGAAACCAAAACAATCAAATTTCCTTAAAGCTTCAAAATGGTTCTTTAGTTGAACCTTGGTCAACTCAGTGTGAAATTATTAAGCCCATACTTTTGAACCAATGGCAAACCATTACATTTAATTTTGCGAAAGATCCTTTTATTAATTTAGATCCCAATTCCCTCAATCCACTAAATAGATGGGATTTTAGCCGAGTTCTAATTCAAGTAAATGGAGAAAATAATAACTCAAATGTGCTAGCATACATTGATGATTTTTTATATGTTGGAGCAAATACTACTTGTAACAAATTGGTTTGGAGCGATGAATTTGACGGAAATGGAGTTGTAAATAGTTCAAAATGGTTTCATCAAACACAACTACCCAATGGAATTAGTTGGTACAATAATGAATTACAACATTATACAAATAGTGCAATTAATTCGTATCGAAATAATGGAATTTTAAATATTGTAGCTAAAAGAGAAGAATTTACAAATCAAGGACAAACAAAACAATATACCTCTGCTAGATTAAATTCGAAATTTGCTTTTAAATACGGACGAGTAGAAGTGCGTGCTAAATTACCTACAGGAGCTGGAACATGGCCCGCCATATGGATGCTTGGTAAAAACATTAAAGAACCAGGTGGTTTTTGGACTAGTAAATATGGAACAGTAAATTGGCCTGCATGCGGAGAAATAGATATTATGGAACATTGGGGAAGCAATCAAAATGTGATCTCTAGTGCGGTGCATCATCCTATAGATGGAGATTTATCCATTGGTGAATACATAGCAAATGAACAATACAAGTCAAATGTTTCTAACGAATTTAATATTTATGCTGTTGAATGGAATGAACAAAGTATCACATTTAGTGTGAATGGAATTAACCATTTAAGTTATAATCCTATTATTAAAAACGAATACACCTGGCCTTTTGATGCCGAACAATACCTGCTTTTAAATGTGGCAATTGAACCAAGAGTAACAATAAATTTTGCAGAATCAACTATGGAAATTGATTATGTAAGAGTTTACCAACAAAATGTATTGAACGTTGTTAACCAATCTAATTTCTCTAAAATTAAATTATTTCCAAATCCTGTTACCAACAAATTAACCATAGAACGCAATGAAAATTCAAACGCTACAGCCGAAATATATTCATTATTGGGGCAAAAATTATATACCTGTATTTTAAAAGAAGAAAATACAAATATTGATTTAGCAGATTTTCAAAACGGAATTTATTTTGTTTTAATCACATCCGAAAAAGGAATAAATACCTATAAAATAGTTAAAAAATAATAGCTTATTCATGCTAACATCAAGCGCTTAAATAATCCCTGCTAGCGCAGGAGCAAAACCTAAAACGCTGGTTCACATCCGAAAGCTTTCGGACTGTGTAGTGGACAAACCAACTAAAGTCAAAAAAATTAGTTATGAAGTAAATTAATTTCTTGTAGTTATTGCAAAACCTTTATTATGTTTTGTTAACATCACACGCCAAATGCGTTCGCTAGCCTTGAGCGTTGGCCTGGTGTAGCTTCGTTCACTGAGCCTGTTGAAGTGTTGTCTAGTCCCGACACATCGGGATTGCATACTTTTTCAGCAATGGAAAAAGTATGAAGAGAAAAAGGAGAATGATTGATGTTTTTAAAATATATATCAATGATGGTTATAAGGAAAGAAGATGCCTGCGGCATGACGATTGTTGATGTTAGTATTTTTCATACTCCATACTTTATACTTTCCCGATGTGTCGGGACATCATGCTTAAAAAATTACGTGTCTGGATTCGGCAGGCTCACCATGACAAAGAAAATATAAAACTCTATGATGCTTATAAGGAAAGAAGACTGTGTCAGTTTACCAACTGATGCCTACGGCTTGGCTTATTTTGGTGTTTTTTTTGGCTGCTGGTAAATGGCTGTTTGTATTTTAGTATTTCGATATTTGAATTTCGAATTTAATTTTTTCATACTTCATACTTTATCATTCATTCATGAGATTGCTTTCCCGCTTAGGCTGGATAGGCAGAGCCTCGCAATGACGTTTGTTGTTTTCACCGAACACTTGCAAGAAAACATAAAGTTTGTATCAGAAAATTAGAAAATAAAAACGCTAATTTTGTCCAATGGGAAAATCAAATTTTGAACGCATGTTGGAATTGGCCGAAGAGGTGTTTGCAAGTAAAAATGATCCGAATCAATTGGATGTGAATGAAGAGGTGATGGAACAATTGCAGCGCATTCATCCCGAAAGCATTGCAGAATTTGATAATGGACATGGTCCCATTTGCTGGATTATACAAATTCCTACTACCCGCCAACTCATGGAACAATTTTTAGCCAATGAAATATCCGAAAAACAGCTTTTTGAATTAACACCTTTAAATGTTCCTTATCAGGCGGTTTATTTATGTTCGGGCATGGTGTTAGAAGAATTCCGAAGAAAAGGAATTGCTAAAAAATTGGCCTTCGATGCACTTTCAAAAATCCGCGAATCACATCCCATTGAATCACTTTTTGTATGGGCATTTACCCAAGATGGTGATATAGCTTCTGAATCGTTGGCCAAACTCAGTGGATTGTCTTTGTTTAAAAAAGTGGGTTAGCTTTTTTGAAAAGAAAATACATAGACAATGTTTCAAATACAAAAATTATATATGCAATGTCAATACAACAAAACAATTCCAACGTTCCTGTTTTAAATTCATTACGAGCCTTTGCCGCCATTTCTGTTTGTCTCTTTCACTTTGTTTATACCACAACAGATTTCATACATACTACATGGATTTTAAATATTTTTAGCGTTGGAAAATATGGTGTTCAAATGTTTTTTGTCATTTCAGGTTTTATTATTCCTTGGTCTATGTATCAAGCAAAATTTGAAATACGACATTTTTTCAAATTTGCATTGAAACGATTTTTAAGATTAGAGCCACCCTATATTGCCTCTATATTCATTGCAATTGTTATTTTTTTAGGACGCGATTATTTTTTGAATCTCAACAATTTTAAGACAGAAGTAACCTCACCCCGAATCTTGTTACACTTTGGCTACCTGATACCTTTTTTTGAAAATTACAATTGGTTTAACAAAGTATATTGGACTTTAGCAATCGAATTTCAATACTATTTCTTTATCGCTTTATTGTTTGTTCCACTTATTAATTCAAATCTTCTTTTAAGAATAATTATTGGTATAAGTGTTATTGCTTTGAGTTTTATAGGACAGGGAGATTTTTTGCCATACTGGTTACCTGTTTTTTATATTGGCATTACAGTTTTTATGTTTAAAGGTAACAAATCAATTACCCAATATGAATTTTGGATTACATTGTTCCTGCTAGTATTTTTTTGCATATATAAATATGCTTTTGCTTCGGTTGTTTATATGATTATTCCAGTAATAGCAATTGTGTTTTTTAATCAATATAAAATTCCTGTTTTAAATTTTTTTGGTAAAATTTCGTATTCAATTTATATAATAGGCGGCACTATTGGCGGCACTTGTGTTAACATTTTAGCTCACAGTAATAAAACAGACTTAGGTAAATTCTTTGTTATTATTGCAGGTCTTACCATTACTTTAATTTCGGCTCATATTTCATACTTTTTAATTGAAAAACCTTCAAAAAAAATAGCTTCATCTATCAAGTATAAAAAATAAAATACACGATAAATATATAGAAAATAAAAATTTTGTCCGTGATTGGTGTCCTCACCAAACTACAACTATGGTTTACATGTTCGTTGAAAACACCGACTATAGGCAAATATTAATAGCAATTGTCTGAGGTGTAACTGCTCCCTCCCTATTAAGGGAGGGATGGGGTGGGTGTTATTAAAACACCTCCCCGAAAGCTTTTGCTTTCGACTCTCCTTAATAGGAGGGTGTTCATTGCCTATAAGTTCGAGCGGAGTCGAGAACCTTTTAGTTGGTTTAGGCGAAAATAAACACTTGTTATTTGGCGTGCGTTGGCTCGGTGTAGCTTCGTTCACTGAGCCAGTCGAAGTGTTGGCTAGTCCTGACTTGCAGGATTACTTTTTCAGCAATGGAAAATGTATGAAGAAAAAAAGGAGAATGATTGATTTTAAAAAGAAAAATATTATTTTTGATTAAAATTCAAAATTAATACATGAAAAAAATCCTTTTTATCACCATACTACCTATTTTTTTATTTTCTTGTAAAAATCAAAAAGTAACAAGTATTGAATTGAATAACGTTCAATTAACAGCAGAAGGCCCCTACTATGAAGGACCTAATTCATTTCAGGAAATAATTTTAAACTCACTAAAAAACAACAATATCAATCCTGAAAGCGTTGAAAAAATTGAGTTAACATCTGCTATTCTTATTTTGCCTGATAGCATTGAAGATGGTTTGATTCAAGATTTTTCATTGCAATTGGTTAGCAATACTTCCGAAATGAAAAAGGTAGCATTTATTAATCCAATACCTACAGGTAAAAAAGAAATACCATTAACCATTGCTCAGGAGCAAGATGGCATTGATGAAATATTTTCAAAAGAAGAATTCACCGCTTTATTAGACGCTAATTTTTCAAAAGATGTAGAAACTAACATCGCATTTAAAGCAAAACTAACATTTAATATTACCACTCACTAAACAAAAAACACATGAAAACAACAGCAAAATTATTATCGATATTATTTTTATTGACGCTCATTTTTTCTTTTACCTTAGAAGATGAAGGAGACAGACTTGTAGGAGTTTGGGAGCCAAGTAGCGGAAAAGCAAGAGTTAAAGTTGAAAAAATTGGCAACAAGTATTATGGAAAAATTGTATGGTTAAAAGAGTCGTCAGATCCAGTTACGCAAAAACCAAAGGTTGATAAAAATAATCCTGATGCATCCATGCAAAATGTTCCATTAAAAGGATACAGGTTATTAAAGGATTTTGTTTATTCTGGTAAAAATGAATGGACAGAAGGAACCATTTATGACCCTGAAAATGGCAGTACTTACAGTTGTTTAATTACTATGAAAGATAAAAACACTTTAGATATTAGAGGTTATATTGGTGTAAAAGCACTGGGAAGAACAGATGTTTGGAAACGATTGGAATTAAAAAAATAATCAATGAAATATTATATAATACTATTATTTTTTTTTATAGGTTCAGCTTTGTTTGCACAAACAGACTCTACCCAAAAAGTAGAAGAGGAAGAGGATTATTCAGTATATGAAAACGCCACTTCCTCCGATGGTCAAAACAAGACATTTTGTAACCCAAAAATTTTTGATTTAAGTCCTGCACGTTTTATTTCAATAGCATGGGATCAGCAGTTGCCCTATGATATGAAATTATCACAATTGGGTTCCTATTCAAAAGACTCAACCAATGTGGTTCCTTATGAAACTGCAAATGCAAATAGCACATCAGGATTAAGGTTATTTGCAAATATTCCTGTAATATCAAGCAACAAATTTTTATGGCAATTGGGGCTAAATTATTGGAATATGAAATATGTATTTTCAGAAAAAATAACTCCAACTCCAAATGCAAGTTTAATTCAGCAACTTCAAAATGATGGTTTAACTACCATGGGATTGCACAGCACTGTTTATAAACCACTGAATGATAAGCAATTTATTTTGATGCAAGTTTCGGCCGATTTGAGCGGAAATTATACATTTTCAAATATTCAGGATTTAAAATATACCAAATATTCGGCATCAATACTTTGGGGTAAACGCCCAAATGATAGAAAGCAATGGGCAGTAGGTTTAACCAGAACTTACAGGGTGGGTCAGCTAAATTTTTTACCCATTGTTTTATATAATTGGACTGCTCCAAATAGAAAATGGGGTACCGAAATATTATTTCCAGCCCGTGTACATGTAAGAAAAAATTTCAATGCTCGAAGTTTAGTAATGGCAGGATATGAATTAGAAGGTCAAAGTTATAGAATAGGAGGAGTTGCGTTGCCAGTGGACAAAGAGCTTGAATTAAGAAGGGGAGAATTAAGATTAAGATTGGAATACCAACGTCAATTGATGGGTTTTATTTGGGGAACTATTCAAGCAGGCTATCGTTTTAATTATTCTTATAATGCTGATTATAATGAAAAAGATGGAGCTGATTTTTTTAGAGGATTTGTAGGCACACAAGAATATGCCATGATCAATAAATTAGGAGGCGCACCCTATTTTAATATTGGAATTCATTTAGTAAGTCCATAAGTAAAAGCGATAAATAAAATTGGTTTTTTATAGCTTCTAGCAGCTGGCTTCTGCCAACTAGCTTCTGGCTGATATTATTTTCGAATTTATAATTTAGGTTTTCGAATTATAAAATACATACTTGCTTCAAGGGTGGTTATAAGGAAAGAAGATGCTTACAGCATGACGATTGTTAGTATTTCGTTATTTGAATTTCGAATTTGAAATTTTCATACTTCATACTTCGCATTTTTGTCACTCCGCATTCCGCATTCCCTTCATTACTTTCCAGTACTTCCGTATCCCCCCGCGCCTCTGTTGGTTTCGCTAAGTTCGGTGGTAATTTCCCAAATGGCAGTTTCGTGTTTGGCTATTACCATTTGCGCTATTCTTTCTCCCGATTTTATTTCAAAATCTTCAGTTCCAAAGTTGATAAGTAAAACTTTTACTTCGCCACGGTAATCTGCATCAATGGTTCCTGGGCTATTTAAAACAGTAATGCCATGTTTAAATGCTAAGCCACTTCTTGGTCTTACCTGTGCTTCAAATCCAACTGGAATTTCCATGAATAATCCTGTAGGAATAATGGCCCTGGTATTGGCTTTTATTACAATGGGTTCATTTAAAAATGCACGTAAATCCATGCCTGCTGCATGTGCCGTTTCATAAGCAGGTAAATCGTTGTTAGAGTTATTTATAATTTTTATGTTCATATATAAAATAGAGTTTATGTTGTTAATAATTCAATATGGTTTATTTTGTTATGAAACATTTCGACAAGCTCAATTTAATTGGTCGTTGAGCTTGTCGAAACGAATTTTATATTTAATAGACTATTTCAAAATACATTGTTTGATTCATTAAATATTGTGAATGGTTTTAAATCGTTTTTCAACAATGAATGCCAAAGTAAAAAACGAAAGTAATAAAATTGCATTGATACTATAAATAATTTCAGGCTCAGGGAACAAATTATTGATCATTTTACCAATATAAAAAAGCACTAAAGCAAATACAGTATAACCCGCAAATTTCTTTACATGGTAATCAATTGGGTAATATTTTTTTCCTAATAAATAACAAACTACCATCATGCTGAAATAACAAATAAAAGTAGTCCAAGCCGAGCCATCATAACCATAAATAGGAATCCAAATGAAGTTTAATACCAAAGTAATTACTGCGCCCATGATGGCAATATTTGCACCTATTTTATTGTTATCGGAAAGCTTGTACCAAATAGATAAATTATAATAAACACCCAAAAACATATTGGCCAATAAAAGAATTGGAACTACATGTAAACCCTCATGGAATTTTACATCAATGTATTGTTTAAAAACATCAATAAAAAGAGTTACAACCAAGAATAAAGCCAAGCAAATAATTACAAAATAATCCATCACAGTGGCGTAAAGCGTGCGTTTGTCGGTAGTTTTAGAATGACTAAAAAAGAAAGGTTCCGCAGCAAATTTAAATGCTTGAATAAACAAAGTCATTAAGATGGAAAGTTTGTAATTTGCGGCATATATTCCATTCATTTCATTGGCCAAACTGGCATCGGGATACAAATATTTTATCAGCACTCGGTCCAATGTTTCATTGATCATTCCTGCAAAGCCTACTATAATTAATGGCGCACCATAACGCAACATCTGTTTCCAAACAGCGGCATCAAAACCCAATCTTATTTTTTTAAGTTCTACAAACAATAAAGGAATGGTAATGATACAAGCTATTAAATGACTAATGAACACATATTTTATGCCTACTTGTCCATCAAAAAGCGGAATCAAAATGCCTTTGTTTTGCATATATGGTCCTAATAACAAAAAGTATAAATTGAACAAAATACTGGTAAAAATATTGATGTTCTTAATCACCGCAAATTTAAGCGCTTTGTTTTGTTGCCTTAAATAAGCAAAAGGCAACATAGTAATGGCGTCTAAGCCAATAATTAAAGCAAAATATACAATGTATTCAGGATTATTTGGGTAGCGAATTAACGAGGCAATAGGTTCGGCAAAGAACATAAAACCTAGCATAAAAATAATGGAACTAACAATAACCGAAGTTAAGGCAGTAGAAAATATTTTTGGATTGTCTTTATTGGTATTCGAAAACCTGAAAAAAGCTGTTTCCATACCATATAAAAGTATTACATTAAAAAAAGCTACGTAACCATACATTTCCGATTGTGTTCCAAAATCAGCTTTTGAAAACAAGGCGGTGTGTAAGGGCACCAACATAAAATTAATGGTGCGGCCTATAATGGTGCTTAAACCATAAACAGCGGTTTGCGATGCTAGTTTTTTTAATGAACTCATGCGTTATTCTTGCTCTTTTGGTTTAGTGGGGTTGGCTATACTTTGTTGAATATATGCTACTGTAAAGTCGTAAACTAATTTGAAGGCTTCATTGTATTTACTTAAACTTATTGCACTGGCTATATCGTCTATATCGTGGTAAAAATGATAATCGCCCATCAGGTAAAAAAAGAAAGATTTTACACCTGCTTCTGTAAAATAATAGTGGTCGCTGTTTTGAGCTTTTCCGCGTGAGTTAATGTTTGGCAAATAATTCCCTTGTTCGTTGATGTATTGTAATAATTTAAACTCAGTTGGAAATTCAGTAGCATTCACAGCCGTCATGCCTTTATCGCCAGTAGCCATCAAATCTAAATTTAACAGCATGGCCATTTTATTCAAAGGAACTGAAGCATTTTGAGTATAATAATAAGAACCTAATAAGCCAGCTTCTTCGCCTGCAAAAGCTATAAATAGCACAGAATAATCCAAAGGATTTTTGGCAATGGTATTCATTAAGTCCAACATCATGGCTATACCGCTTGCATTGTCGTTAGCACCCGGGAACATGGCTTGGCCAAACATTCCCAAATGGTCGTAATGCGCAGTAATTACAATGAATGAATCGGGATATAATTTACCATTTACACTTGCTATTACATTTTGTGTTTGATGGTCGATGGAAGCTGATTCAATATCAATTTCCATTTCAATCATGGTATGTTTGATGGCATTTTTTTGAATATAAATAATTGGAAAAGCCGCTCTTTCGGTAGCTACTGACCAAGTAAATTTATCTTGTTTGTCTATAATTAAACCTTTAGCGCCAATGGTATTTTTCAAAACACTTTCAGCCCTTTCAGCTTGAATCATTTTTTTGTTTTGAATACCAGTAATAACTATAAAACTTCTTCGCAATGGTTTTTTCAAAAAACTTTGAAAAGCAAAATTATTGTCAATAGTAGCTGAGTCAATGTATATAATTTCAAACTTTCCTTTTATGCTTGGGCAACCGGCATTTACTATAAAATCGCGGCCAGGTTCCATCCCAACGGCATCAATGTTTAAAAAAGTTTCACCCGGAAAAGTGATTACAGGAAAGCCAAATGTTTGAAAATAATCAATGGTAGGGGAACCTAAGCGATTTTTCCTAAAACTATCAGCTATAAATCTAGCTGCTTTCTTATCGCCTTCTTTTACATAACCTCTGCCCGCATATTCGTGTGAGCATAATTTTTCAATCACCTGTTTGGCGTATTCCTTGTTTTGTGCTTTTGTTGCTATAGGTAATAGGCAAGGGGCAATGAGCAATAAGCTACTTGCTACTTGCAGCTGGCAACTGGCAAAAAACTCCGGATAGCTTGAAAAATTAATAACAAAAAATGAATTGCCGTTCGGCTTTAGCCAACGGAAAAAGAGGAAAAGAGGAGAAAATTTTAGGCAAAAAAAATCCTTTGAAATAGTTTTTATACGCTTTCTAAGGATTTTCATGTTATAAATAAAAGTTATTTAATAGCTACTACAGTGTATTCATAGCTTTCCATAATCAGGTTAGCCAATAACTTGGTACAAGCAGTTTCTACCATTGCTTTGGCTTCCGTTTCGTTAGCAGCTTCTAACTCCAAAGTAATGTGTTTGCCAATTCTTACATTAGCTATTGTAGGCAAGCCAATATTTGGCATGGAGCCAGTTACTGCTTTTCCTTGAGGATCTAATAATGCTTTGTGAGGCATAATATTGATGTGTGCTGCGTATTTCATTTTGTTGTTTGTAAATTATTATAAATTGAAAAAAGTATGTATAAAACAATACTGATGTTTATTCCTAAATATCCAAATGCAAATAAACTAATCAAACAGCATAATAAAAAGAGATATCGCAATTGATTGTTTTGCCAAGTAAAACTTTTAAACTTTAATGCAAAAAGCGGAATTTCAGCCATGAGTAAATAAGCACTTACAAAAGGAAAAATAATTAAAAACCATTGGCTTTGAAAAATGCTTCTTAATCCAAAAATATTGGCGCTAATTACAAAAGGTAAAGCAGCTATGAATAAAGAATTTGCAGGTGTTGGCAAGCCAATGAATGATTCGGTTTGGCGGGTGTCAATATTGAATTTTGCCAATCTAATGGCAGAAAAAATTGGAATTAAAAAAGGAATATACGACAATACATTTATTTGGTTAAAGTCGATTGGAATATTGGTAATTTTATAAAAAATAAATGCTGGTGCCACGCCAAAACTTACACAATCAGCCAGTGAATCTAATTGTTTTCCAATTTCAGATCCTACATGTAAAGCACGAGCTACAAAACCATCAAAAAAATCTAATATTGCCGCAGCACCAATAAAATAAGCTGCTAATTCTAAATTATTATTCACCAAACTGGCTACAATTGAAAGGCAACCAAACAATAAATTGAAGGAAGTAAGCGCATTTGGAATGTGTTTTTTCATGGTATTTTGGACTAATAATTGTTGCAAAGTATTGGTTATTTCATTATTTGACAAAGCCAAGATAATATTTAGTTGTTTTTTTGTGCATTCATTTTAACTTTGGAATCTAAATCCCAATTGATTAATGGCTAAAATATTTTCTTTTATATTTTTATTATTCTTTACATTTTCATTGCATGCGCAAAACAAAATTAGCTTAAATAAAAATGGAAAAGTTGCCAAGTACATCTGTATGGAACAAGCTTCTTACGAAAATATTAATGGGAAAGTAAATTTGAGTATTATAATAACCGATTATAATTTGTTATTAGAGCTAAATAATATTGATGAAAAATTATTTGTTTGCGGCAGCAGACTTAATTCCAAGGATTTTAAAATAGTGCTCATTGACAATAAAAAGAACATTACTTATACATCCAATTCCAACATACAAGTTTTATTAAAATGTAACAAAAGCAAAAATACATTTACTGTTAATTTTAGTGGATTAGTTAAAAATAAATCATCAAAAATAAACATAATATCGGAGTTGAATGTTGAACAAAAACCAAAACAAAATTTAAAAACCTACTGATTTTCAAAAACAAAATATTATGTATAAAAAAATATTAAGTATAACAGCAGCCTTCCTATTTATGGGTCAAGTGAATGCCCAACAAAAACCAAATATTCCTCACAGAAGTTTATTAGAAGCCAGGAATTCAACTGAATTACAAGCTATTTTTGAACAAAACGTACAAGCGGAATTAAAATATGCAAAAGAAGTTTTGGGCTTAAGTTTAGCTCCTCAAATGTTAGCAAATGGTGGCGCTATGCAATTGGTAGGTGTAAGTCAAAATGGAATTCCTCAATATATAAAAACAGATAATACAGGCGCTGCTAAAACTATTGGAACTGATAAAGTTAACCCGGGTGGAAGTTTGGGTTTAAATTTAAGTGGCAGCGGAATGACCAATAGAATTGGTGTTTGGGATGGAGGCGCAGTTCGATTAACTCACCAAGAATTTCAGAGCAGAGCTGTTCAAACCGATGGTGCTACAAATTTAATTGACCATGCCACTCACGTTGCAGGAACAATGGTAGCTGGAGGGGTAGCTGCTGGTGCAAAAGGAATGGCGTTTCAAGCGCCTTTAAAATGTCATGACTGGAATGACGATAATTCTGAAATGAGTGCAGCAGCAGCAGCAGGAATGCTTATTTCAAATCATAGCTATGGAAATGTTAGTGGTTGGGAATATGACGAAACAAGCAATCAATGGAGATGGCATGGAGATGTAAGTATAAGTTCCACAGAGGATATTAAATTTGGAATGTACGAAAGTGAAGCACAACAATGGGATCAAGTAGTTTACAACAATCCTTTTTACTTGCCTTTTAAGGCTGCAGGAAACGATAGAGGAAATCAACCAAGTGGGTTAAATTCAAAAACGTATTTTGATAATAACATTGGCGATTGGACTCCTTTTTCTGGAACTGTGCCACCAGCCGATGGTCAATACGATTGTATTTCAACTTATGGAAATGCTAAAAATATAATTACAATTGGCGCTGTAAATAAAATTTCAAATGGTTGGTCAAGCTCAAATTCAGTGGTAATGAGTAGTTTTAGTGGTTGGGGTCCAACTGATGATGGAAGAATTAAACCTGATGTTTGCGCTGCAGGTGTTGATTTGTATTCAAGTTTTTCTGCTTCAAATTCTACCTATAGTTCCATAAGTGGAACATCTATGGCAACTCCAAGTGCCAGTGGTTCGGCATTGCTCATTCAGCAGCATTTTAATAATTTAAATGCTCGTTTTTTACGTGCATCTACTTTAAAAGGATTAATCATTCACACTGCCGATGAAGCTGGAAGTAGTGTTGGACCTGATTATAGCTATGGTTGGGGATTAATGAATACCGCAAAAGCTGTTCAAGTTATTACTGATAGTGGCACAAATAGCATCATCGAATCGCAAATACCAGTTGCTTTAACAGCTTATACAAGAACAATTGTTGCAAGTGGAAATAGCCCATTGCGAATAACTTTATGCTGGACAGATGTTCCCGCTAATCCATCATCAGGAACTATTTTAGATGATCCAAACAGCAAATTAGTAAATGACTTAGACATTAGACTTACTCGTGTAAGCGACAACCAGATTTTTAATCCATACCTATTAAATCCTGCAATTCCATCAGCGGCAGCCACTACCGGTGATAACACAAGAGATAATGTAGAACAGATTCATATTGGAGCGCCAACCGCAGGAATTTATACCATTAGAATTTCTAGTAAAAGAGCATTATCGGCTAATCAATCTTTTTCATTATTAATCAGTGGAATTTCACCTATTCCTGCAGCTAGTTTTACAGCATCTACTCAAGCTACATGTACTGGAAGTCAAGTAGTATTTACCAATACTTCGTCTGCAAGTACCTCTCGCACTTGGTATTTCCCAGGTGGCAATCCATCTACTTCTACAGCTGTAAATCAAACCGTAACTTATAGTACTCCTGGAATTTATGCAGTGGCTTTAAAAGTAAGTAATGTAGCAGGAACAGATTCAATTTATAGAACTAATTATATAAAAATTGGTGGCGTAACTTTACCTTTAAACGAAACTTTTGAAAGTAATTCAGCCACAGTTGGATTATGGAAAGCTACCAATAATTATGCAAATGATACTTTAGGCTGGCGCAAATGGAATAATACAGGCGGAACAGCCCCTGGAAATACTGTTTTTGGAATCAATAATTACGATAATTCTAATGCGGGAAGGAGATATCAATTAATTTCTCCAATTCTTGATTTACGTGGAATGCAAAATGCGAGTTTAAATTTCCAACATGCTTATACCAGGTATGCAACTGCCGATAAAGACTCACTAATAGTTAGCATAAGTATCAATTGTGGATCTAATTGGATAAGACTTTATGGCGCTTCTGAAACCAGGCCAAATTTAGGAACAAGACTAGCAACTTTTACTAGAAATGGTGATCAAGCTCAAACTTCTACCAATTTCTTTTTACCTGCTATAACAGCCGATTGGTGTAATAATACTTTAAATAGCACCCCTTGTAATACAGTAAATTTAACTCCATATGTTGGCTTAAATAATTTATTGGTTCGTTTTGAAAGCTATTGCGGTAGCGGAAATAATTTATTTATTGACAATGTAATCATTGATGGAACACCATTTAGTCCAAAAGCAGGATTTACAGTTCCAGGTTTGGTTTGTACCAATCAAATTTTTTCAATAACAGATACTTCAAAAAACAATCCTGATACTTGGGAATATTCTTTAACAGGGCCGCAGAATTTGACTTTTACCACCAAAAATCCAAATATAAATTTAGCTACACCAGGATTTTATGATGTAAAATTAAAAGTTAGTAATGTTTCAGGAGCCGATAGTATTACCATTACCAAATCATTTGAAGTAAAGGAATCTCCAACTTCTCCAATATTAACAATAAATGGTTCGTTATTGCTTTGCGATACCGATTCAACTTTATTAACTACTAGTGGTGCTAATCTTAAATGGTATAAAGATAGTGTTGCCATTGCTGGCGCAATGGATTCAATTTATTACAATAAATTTGCAGGAAAAATAGCTGTGAGAACAACCGCTACAAACGGATGTTCGGCACAAAGTAATATTTTAACTTTTACAGCAGGTTCAAAACCACCAGTTCCTATAATTACAAAATCGTTATCAGGAAATGTGTTCTGCGATGGTGGTATATTTGTATTAACATCAAGTGCAACTACTGCAAATCAGTGGCAAAAATATGGAGTAGATTTAGTGGGTGAAACCGGCACTGCATTAAACTATAATGATTCAGGAACATTTACTGTAAAAGTATCAAATGGTGCATGTTTTGCGCTTTCAGCACCTTTAACGCTAACCAAATTAACAAAACCAAATACATCAGAAATTACGGCTTCACGTTTTGCTTATAAAAACGATACTGCAACATATAAAGTTACTGGATTACAAACGTCAACATTCAATTGGTCAATAATTGGGGGAACTATTCAAAGTGGTCAAAATACAAATACCATTAAAGTAAAATGGAGTACAGGTTCTGTTGGTATAGTTAATGTAACCGAAAAAGGTGCAAATCTTTGCAATGGCACCCTAAAAACTTATCCGGTTGGAATTTGGAACACAAGTATGAACAATATTAGCAATGAAAATGAAATTCTTTTGTATCCAAATCCTGCCAATAACTTTATAAATATTCAGTATTTAGGAAATAGTTTAACTAATTTTCAAGTAGCAATTTTTGATATTTTGGGTAAAAATATTTTAAATCAAAATGTGAATGTATCAAATAAAGATGATCAAAAAATAGATATCACACATTTACCAAAAGGAATTTATGTTGTTAAAATAACTGGAAATAATTTTACGGCAAGCAAAACTATTTCAAAAGAGTAAGTTTTCGTTATCAATTAAACAAAAAGAACACGAGCAAAGCGTGTTCTTTTTGTTTTAAATTATTCAATTTTGAATCAAAAGCACAAACTTTTTAATCAATTAAACCCAAGTCAATTAAAGCAGAAACAAGCTTTTTGTAATGTTTTGGTTCGGTACGTTCCTAGGCTAGCTGTGGAATATTGCGCTGAGCTAATTATTTTTCATCAATTACACTTACATATAGAAAAAGAGCGTAAGAGCAAATATGGTGATTACAGTCCACATAATGGACAAGGAAACAGAATAAGTATCAACCATAATTTAAGTAAATTTGATTTTTTAATTACCTTTATTCATGAACTTTCCCACCATACCGCTTTTGTAAAATTTGGTAGTCGCCACGATCCGCATGGTGAAGAATGGAAAACTGAATTTCAAAGGAACATGGTTCCGTTTTATGAACATGAAACATTATTTCCTTCTGATTTAAAAGTGGCTATTTCCAAACACATGCGAAATCCTAAGTACAGCCATTCGGCAGATATAAAACTTTTACAAGTTTTAAAAAAATATGACGAAAGCAAAGTTAACACCATTATTTTAGCTGATTTACCAAATGGTACATTGTTCAAAATGAAAGGCTTTGACGAAGTGCTGAAAAAAATAGAAAAATTGAGAACATATAATTTGTGTGAAACATTCAAAGGAAAAAAATATAGGGTTCATGCCATGGTGGAAGTAATATTGGTTGAAAACCAAACCAATCAATAAAACTATTAAAGAATTTTTATTGTTCTAAACTATATAACATATACTTTTGTGGTGTTTTAAATATTAGAAAACATTTTATTTTATGATAACAGTAAGCGAAAAAGCAAAAAAACGGATAGAAGAATTAATCATTGAACAAAATTATACGCCTTCCCATTTTTTAAGAGTAGGTGTAGAAAGTGGTGGATGTTCTGGACTTTCGTATAAATTAGACTTTGACAATGAATTAAAACCTGGAGACGAAAAATTTGGGGATAAAGGGGTAGAAATAGTTACAGATAAGAGAAGTGTTTTGTATTTATTTGGAACTGAACTTGATTTTACAGACGGTTTAAACGGAAAAGGCTTCACTTTTGTTAATCCAAATGCTTCACGTACATGTAGTTGTGGAGAAAGTTTCTCAGTATAAACATTTTTTTTGTGGAGTGTTTGATATTTAAATCAAAAAAGTATATTTGCAGCCCTTTATTAGATAAAAGTACATTTAATAAATTTTAAAGAGAAAAATTAAATAGAAAGATGGCTAATCATAAATCAGCAATAAAACGTAACAGAAGCAACGCAACAAAGCGTTTACGTAACCGTTACCAAGCAAAAACAACTCGTAGTGCTATTAAAGAATTACGTTTATCTGAAGACAAAACTGCAGCTTCAGAACTTTACAAAAAAGTATCAAGCATGTTAGATAAATTGGCTAAACGTAGCATTATTCATAAAAATAAAGCTGCTAACCAAAAATCTAAATTAGCTAAAGTAGTTAGTAAAATTGGAACAGCTCCTAAAAAAGTAGCTAAAACATATAAGAAAAAAGCGGCTTAATTACCCTTTTTCAATTAAATTATTATTTTAAAAGCTTGCTCATTCACCATGGGTAAGCTTTTTTTTGTTTTAAAGTTATTAAAACTATTTTGCACTAAATTAAAAAAAGGTAAAATGGAAGACAGTTTTGATAAATTTAATGGTATTAAAGCTTGGGCAGAAGATGACAGACCAAGAGAAAAATTTATTCTTAAAGGTAAAAACTCACTAAGCAGCGCTGAACTTTTAGCCATACTTATTGGAACGGGAACCAGGAAAGAATCTGCGGTAGATTTAGGTAGAAAAATACTTCAACTAACCAGCGAAAACTTAAATGATTTAGCAAAATTATCAATTACTGATTTAAAAAAAATAAAAGGTATTGGCGAAGCTAAAGCCATAACAATTGCGGCTGCACTCGAATTAGGAAGAAGAAGAAAAGAGGAAGATGCCAAAGAAATACAAATCATTACTTCCTCGCGCGATGCATATAATTATTTTGAACCTTTGATATCAGATTTGCCACACGAAGAATTTTGGATTTTATTATTGGCAAGAAATAAAAAAGTAATTATAAAAAAACAAATTAGCGCTGGAGGCATAGCCGGAACAGTGGTTGATTTAAAAATTATTTTTAAACTTGCACTCGAAAATTTAGCAAGTTATATGGTGTTATGTCATAACCATCCTTCTGGAAATTTAACACCAAGTTCGGCTGATATTCAGATTACTAAAAACATAAAAGCGGCTGGCAAAATATTGGAAATTGAAATTATAGATCACATTATAATTGGCGGCAACAAGTATTATAGTTTTGCCGATAACGACATTTTTTAAACTTTTATCGCATTCTTGCATCGTAAGCATTATTCTATTTTTTAAAACCAAAAGTTAATTGAAAACTGAACTAAGCGACAATGAATTAATTTTAAAATTTGCAGTTGAGAAAACTCGAACTGCTGCTTTTGAATTAATTCTAGAAAAATACCAAAAGAAAACCTATTGGCATATTCGCAGAATAGTGATTAACCATGATGATGCAGACGATGTTTTGCAAAATACTTTTATAAAGGTTTGGGAAAATTTAAGTAAATTCAGAGAAGATAGTAAGCTATATACTTGGATTTATAGAATTGCAACCAATGAAGCTTTGCAGTTTATTCAAAAGAAAAAACAAAATTTTAATATTACTTTAGACGATGTTTCTTACGAATTAAGCAGTCATTTAACTGCTGATAATTATTTTGATGGAAACAATATAGCGCTTAAATTACAACAAGCAATTTTAACTTTACCCAACAAACAACGATTAGTGTTTAACATGAAATACTACGACAACATGAAATATGAAGAAATGAAAGATGTTTTGGAAACCAGTGTTGGCGCGCTTAAAGCATCTTATTTTCATGCAGTAAAAAAAATAGAAGATTATATGAAAAACGAAATTAATAAATAAAAAAATAGTCTGATTCAATTAAACCATCAAAGGTTTTTATTATCAATGTAAAACACAAATGAAAGACGAGTTCGAAAATATAGATGATGATTTTTTAAAAACCTTGGGAAACAAAGGAGATTTTGGCGTTCCTGATAAGTATTTTAATCAATCGAAAGCAAGTATTTTAAGTAATATAAATGCAGCATCTGATTTTGCTATAAATAATAGTGAAGGTGATTTTATAGTTCCTAATGATTATTTTGAAACTAGTAAAATCCAAATTTTAAGTAAAATAAATACTCAACAAGCTAAAAAAGTAAATCTATTTTTTGGTTTAAATTGGCAATTTGTAAGTGGCATTGCAGCCATTTTTATTGCCATTTTTTCAGTACATATATATCTAAATATTAATAAAAATAACACTTTTAGTGCAAACTTAAATAAGGTGAGCGAAGCCGAAATGATAGATTATTTGGCCAATAATGATGTAAAAATTGAATGGATTAATGAGTTAAATCCGGAAATAAAAATTGTTTCGAAAAAAGAAGATAACAGCAAAGAAATAGAACAATATTTATTAGAGCATGCGGACGAACAAGCTTTATTTGATGAACTTTAAAAACACCAATAACATGAAAAAATATATTTATTTATTAGTAATTATTGCAGCGTTTTCAATGCATGCAATGGCTCAAAAAGGCGAAAGATTAGAAGCCATGAAAATTGGTTTCATAACAGAACGATTGAATTTAAGTAGCGATGAAGCCAAAGTTTTTTGGCCTGTTTACAACAAATTTACTGACGATATGAAGAAATTACGTCAAAGTTCAAAAGGAAAAATTTCAGAGGAAATGGCCGACATGCCAGCAATGACTGATGCAGAAGCCGAAAAAGTATTAAATGACATGGTGAATTTTAAAATTCAAGAAGCCGATTTGCTTAAAAAATACGCTTCAGAATTTAAAAAAGTATTACCCGTTAAAAAGGTGGTTTTACTCTTTAAAGCTGAAAATGATTTTAAACGCGAATTACTTAAAAAATTATCTCAACGAAATAGGGACTAATAATTTGTTATTTACCAGCTGCTACTTTCTTAACGTAATTTCTAAACTTTCACCTTCTTTTAACATAAGCGAATTGCTACGCAACCAAGGATTTAAAAGCTTTACTGTTTTGTAATTGGTTTTAAACAGAATAGCCCAATCTGCAAGATTTGGAATTGAATAATTTACCGAAAGATTCATGGTTGGAATTACATCATACAAATGACCTTTGGCTAAATAAAATCCATATTGCTGCGATTTTTCAGCAATTTCCTTGATGGCTAAAATCCTAAAAACATAACGTGATGTTTCGGTATTTAAATACAAATCGTAATAGCTGTTACCAGATTGCGTTTTTAGTTGGCGTTTTAAGCCTTCTATTCCCATGTTATAACTGGCAGCCACCAAGCCCCAATCTTTAAAGTCTGAATACGATTCTTTAAAATATTTGCAAGCAGCATAAGTAGCTTTTTCGAGGTGATAGCGTTCATCAACTTCATCATTTATTTTTAGGCCATATTGTTTACCAGTTTTATCCATAAACTGCCAAAAACCTGCTGCACCAGCTGGTGAAACAACATTTAACAAACCACTTTCTATTAAAGCCACATACTTTAAATCGTCAGGCAAGCCTTGTTCTTTCAATATTTTTTCAATGGCAGGAAAAAACCGATTGGCACGTTTTAATAATAAAATAGTTTGTGACTGCCAATACACATTGGTTAATAATTCTCTGTCGAAACGCTCTTTTACATCAAATTCTTTTAAATTTATTTTCTGATTGGCAAAATATACAAATTCAGGAATGGGAAGCGAATAGCATTTTAAACTTTGATCAATCAATTGTTGTTGCTTATCATCCTCACGCAAACTTGAATTAATAAACATGCCGCTTCCAAAGCAAATAATAGCTAGCAGCAAAATAATGATTGTATTCTTGTTTAACAATTTCATGGCTATTCTTCTTCAAATGGTTTAAAGTGAGCGTAATTTTTCCATTTATCGAGCACTTGAACAAAATCATCAGGCAATGGACTTTCAAAAAACATGCGTTCGCCAGTTACCGGATGTGTAAATCCTAATGAACGTGCGTGCAGCGCCTGACGCGGAAGAATTGCAAAGCAATTATCTACAAATTGCTTGTATTTGGTAAAAGTAGTTCCTTTTAAAATTCTATCGCCACCATAAGTGGTATCGCCAAATAGTGGATGACCAATGCTTTTGGCATGAACTCTTATTTGGTGTGTTCGGCCGGTTTCCAATTTTAGTTCTATTAAACTTACATAGGTTAAACTTTGTAAAACTTTGTAATGAGTAACGCTCCATTTTCCTTTTTCTTCTTCGTTATAAAGCTGAAAAATTTTTCTATCGTGGTTACTTCTTCCAATAAAACCAGTAATTGTTCCTTCAGGTTCTGGCATTTCTCCCCAAGCTATGGCGTTATAACTACGTTCTATACTGTGTTCGTAAAACTGTTTTGCCAAATGTGTCATGGCATGTTCGCTTTTTGCCACTACCAATAGCCCGGTAGTATTTTTATCAATTCTATGAACCAAACCCGGACGAATATTATTTTCTTGGGCAAAAGGTAAATCTTTAAAATGCCAAGCTAAAGCATTTACCAAAGTACCCGTTGTGTTATTATATCCAGGATGAACCACCATGTTTGTAGGTTTATTTACTATCAATAATGAATCATCTTCGTAAATAATATCAAGCGGAATATTTTCGGCAACTATTTCGGTATTAGCAGGCGGATTTGGTAAAACTATACTAATTAC
>CANGPW010000002.1 GCA_947456185.1 Bacteroidota bacterium
ACTTCATACTTCTTAATTCATAATTCTCAGAGTTGGTTTCTAAGGCAAGAAGATGCTTACAGCATGACGTATGTTGTTTTTTTTTCTATAGCTACTGGAAGTTTACTTATTTCTCATTCATAAATCTCACCTCCCACCTCTCAATTCATACTTTATACTTCATACTTCATACTTATTACTTCATCATTCATCATTCATACTTCATCATTCATACTTTATAATTCATACTTCAAAATTCCTTTGCCTAATTTAACGTTTTAATTAAATTGCGATTTTATATTTAGAAAAAACAAGAAATGTCAATCATCAAATTTGCTGTTATAGGATTAGGACATATTGGTAACCGTCATGCCGATATGATCATGCAAAACACCCATGCAGAGCTGGTAGCTATTATAGATAATAACGAAACAATTGATAAAGAAAAATTCAAGGTTCCTTATTTTAATTCCTTAAATGCGTTTATTGAATCAAACATCAAAGCTGATATAATTTGCATAGCAACCCCTAATTATTTACATTGCAGTCAGGCCGTTGAAAGTTTAAAACATCAAATGCACGTAATCATTGAAAAACCAATGGGACTAAGCGTTTCAGCTTGTAACCATGTGATTGAAATTGCAGCGCAACAAAATAAAAAAGTGTTTTGTGTCATGCAAAACAGGTACTCCCCTCCTTCTATTTGGTTAAAGGAAATTGTTTCTAAAAATATACTTGGAAAAATATTTCACGTGCAAATCAATTGTTTTTGGAACCGTGATGAAAAATATTACAAAAAGAATGGTTGGAAAGGAAAGTTACAAGAAGATGGAGGTACTTTGTATACTCAATTCAGCCATTTTGTAGATACCTTGTATTGGGTTTTTGGTGATATTACAAACATCAATGCGCGTTTTAATAATTTTAACCACCAAGAAAGTATTGAGTTTGAAGATGCTGGATTCGTTAATTTTGATTTTGTAAATAGTGGTAATGGAAGTTTAAATTATAGTACTTCGGCTTTTAACAAAAACATAGAAAGCAGCATAACTATATTAGCTGAAAATGGAAGTATAAAAATAGGCGGACAATACATGGAAAAAGTGTTGCATTGTGAAATAAAAGATTATGAAATGCCTAGCTTAGCAGTAACAAATCCGCCAAATGATTATGGGACTTATAAAGGAAGTGCAGCCAATCATGAGTATGTTATTAACAATGCCATACAAACATTATTGGGCAACGAGAACATTAAAACCCCAGCAAATGAAGGAATGAAAGTAGTTGAAATCATTGAGAGGATATACGAAACTAGAGATTTGAAAAGAAAAGTATGAAGTATAAATGTTAAAGTATGAAAAAGAAAATAAGGATGAATGTTAAAATTTGAAAAAAACATATATACTTCATAATTCATACTTAATAATTCATACTTAATAATTTAAAATTTGTAAAATGAAAAACTATTACTCACACGAAACAGCAGTTATAGACGAAAACTGTAACATTGGCGAAGGTGTTAAAATATGGCACTTCTCTCATGTTATGACTAATTGTATTATTGGTGATCAATGTAATATTGGTCAAAATGTAGTCATCAGTCCGGAAGTTGTATTGGGAAAAAACGTAAAAGTTCAAAACAATGTAAGTATTTATACTGGAGTAAGCTGTGAGGACGATGTATTTATTGGTCCAAGTGCAGTATTTACCAATGTAATAAATCCTAGAAGTGCGGTAAGCAGAAAAAACGAATATGCCAAAACAATTGTAAAAAAAGGAGCAAGCATAGGTGCAAATGTCACCATTGTATGCGGACATGATATAGGTCAATATGCTTTTATTGGAGCTGGCGCAGTGGTAACCAAAAACATTCCTGCATACGCACTAGTAGTTGGTAATCCTGCAAAACAAATTGGTTGGGTGAGTGAATACGGTCATAGACTTAACTTTGATACAAATGGAATTGCCCTTTGTCCAGAAACTAAACAAGAATATGAATTGAAGGATGATGTAGTTAGAAGAAACAAATAAGTATGAAGTATGAAGTATGAATGTTAAAGTTTGAAAAAAATAAAAAAATTCATAATTCATACTTTATACTTAATAATTAATAAAAAAAAAAAGTATGAATTATGTAAATGATAATAAACCAGAACCTATTAAGGAAAGGAGCTTTAGATTTGCAGTTGAAATAGTAAAATTCTGTATCGATTTAAAATTATTAAAACATTTTGAAATTGCCAATCAATTAATAAGAACTGGAACATCGATTGGAGCTAATATTCGAGAAGCAAATAATGGTTTTAGTAAAAAGGATTTTGTTTTTAAAATGAGTATTGCCCAAAAAGAAGCTGATGAAACCATATATTGGTTAGAAATAATCAATGAAATTGAAAACAACAACGACAAAACTACTTATCTAATTAAAGAAGCAAACGAATTACTTAAAATTATCCGATCCATTTCAATCAATGCAAAGAAAAATCTGTAAAATATTCTTTCATAATTTATACTTCATAATTTATACTTCATAATTTATACTTCATAAAATGAAAATACAAATGGTAGACCTCAAAGGTCAATATAAGAAAATAAAAGCTGAAGTTGATGCTGGAATCCAAGAAGTAATTGAAAATGTTCAATTCATTAAAGGTCCACAAATAAAAGTATTTGAAGAAAACTTGGCAATATACTTAAATGTAAAACATGTAATAAGTTGTGCCAACGGAACTGATGCATTGCAAATTGCTATGATGGCATTGGATTTAAAACCTGGCGATGAGGTAATTTTACCTGTTTTTACTTACGTTGCCACAGCAGAAGTAATTGCCTTATTGGGTTTAACTCCAGTAATGGTAGATGTGGATCCTGATACATTTTGCATTGATACAAATTTGATTGAATCAAAAATAACGCACAAAACTAAAGCCATCGTTCCTGTACATTTGTTTGGTCAGTGCGCCAATATGGATGAAATCATGCGAATTGCAGATAAGCATAACCTATTTGTTATAGAAGACACTGCTCAAGCTTTGGGAGCAATTTATAATTATGAAGTAGAAATTATGAAGTATGAAAAAAAAGAAAATACCTTCATTCATAATTCATCATTCATAACTCATACTTATTCGGCAGGAACAATAGGAAACATTGGAACCACTTCATTTTTTCCATCAAAAAATCTTGGTTGTTATGGAGATGGTGGAGCATTAATGACCAATGATGATGAGTTAGCAAAAAAAATCAGGATGATTTGTAACCATGGACAGTCTGTTCAATATGTGCATGATATAATTGGAGTTAACTCAAGGTTAGACAGCATACAAGCAGCAGTGCTAAATGCTAAATTACCTCATTTGAAAAGTTATGAAACAGCCAGAAACGAAGCAGCAAATTTGTACGATGAATTATTGAGTAATCATCCAAATATTATTATTCCAAAACGCTATGCACAAAGTTCGCATGTTTTTCATCAGTACACAATAAAAATTATAAATGATGAATTATTTAATGAAAATAAAAAAATTCATCCTTCATCATTACCCAATGTGTCGGAAATTCATACTTCATTCAGAGATAAAATTCGTAAGCATTTAGCGGAACGTAATATTCCAAGTATGGTTTACTACCCAATTGAATTAAACAAACAAAAAGCATTTGAAAAATTCAATAGTAATAATGATCAATTCCCTGTTTCAAAAATGCTTTGTAAATCTGTTTTATCATTACCAATGCATACTGAAATGAATAAAGATATGGTAGTATACATTTGCAAAAATTTATTGGAAATTATTGACACAGAATTTTAATTCAAAATATTCGTAGAGTCTTAAAATTATCTAGCCATTGCAAGCATCCTCGCTAGCAATATATGGTTAGAGACGTTGCATTGCAAGGTCTTTTTTTTGTTTAAAAGTTAGTTTCCTACCCTCATTTCGACAAGCTCAATGACCGTTGTAATTTCAGTCATTTCGAGCGTAGTCGAGAAATAACAAACAAGTTCTCGACTAAGCTCGAACTGACATACCTAGCAGGTTTGGATTTGCAATCCAAATCATTTAGTTGAACTGAGATTGATGAAAACACACAACCTCGGGCAAAGATCCACCCCGTCAGTTAGCCAACTGACAACCCTCAAGAGAGGAATTACATACTTCATCATTCATAAATCTCATATCACACTTCTCATCTCTCAATTCAAAATTTATACTTCATCAATTATAATTAGATTGCTTTCCCGCTTAGGCTGGACAGGCAGTGCCTCGCAATGACGGGTAAATTTAAATCTTTTTTCATACTTCATCATTCATACTTTCCCAATTTGTTGGGACTTTATACTTCATAATTTTCAATTCATCATTCCCAAAATTTTAGTCCATTATCGTTTATTTAGGTATTTTTATTTTATAGAAGTTTAACTACATTTGTATGTGGGAACCAATTTAAAATATGAATTACACAATGTCATTTCAGGAAAGAGCCAAGTTAGGCATGGAGGAATTATCCAAACAATTGCCAATTACCTTAACCAAGGCGCGAGAACAAGCCCAAAAACTGAATATAGCAAGCAATACAAAGCTGAAGAAACAGAGAGGTTAAAGCTATTTATTGAAGGAAATAATCTCTGGGTTGAGATAGATTTAAATCAATATGTGAGTGAAGGTGCCGAGCAAAAAGTTTATTTGAAAGACACCGCATCTGTTTATAAGCTGAATGATTCAATATACTATGCCAGTTGGCATGATTATTTCATTAACTTATTACTACATAATTTTTTTTTCTCGGATACTGCCTATCAATTAATTGGATTTGCAAAAGTGGAAGATGTTTTATTTGCAGTAGTGGAACAAGCCTTTGTGATCAATACTGAATCAACAGATTTAAATCGGGTAAGGCGCTTTCTGTCAGAAAATGGTTTTCAAAATATAAAGAACAACGACTACTACAATCCTAGTTTAGGTATTATTATTGAAGATTTACATGATGAAAACGTATTGACTAAAAACAATATTTTATACTTTATTGATACTGTATTTTATATCACAGAGAATTTTCATTAATTAGTTTTTTGTCCCAACTCGTTTGGGATTTTTTGTATAAAGTAGTGTAGTGATTTTCTAGCCATTGCAGGCGTCCTCGCCAGTAATATTTATAGAGACGTTGGCATTGCAACGTTTTTTTGTTTAAAATTTAGTTTACTACCCTCATTTCGACAAGCTCAATGACAGTTGTAATTTCATTCATTTCGAGCGTAGTCGAGAAATAACAAACAAGTTCTCGACTAAGCTCGAACTGACGGTTTGGATTTGCAATCCAAATCATTTATTTGAACTTGAGGTTGATGAAAACACACAACCTCGGGGAAAGTTCCACCCCGTCAGTTAGCCAACTGACAACCCTCAAGAGAGGAATTACATACTCCAAAATTTATCATTCATACTTCACCTACTTTGAATTTTTGTTACTCCGCATTTCGCACTTTCCTCAAAATTCATCATTCATAATTCATAATTTAGCCCTACATTCGCCCCTTTTAAAAAAGTAAATAATAAATGATTTCAGTTGGTAATTTAAGCTTACGATACGGTAAGCGCGTGTTATTTGAAGATGTAAATGTTAAGTTTGCTCCAGGTAATTGTTATGGTGTAATTGGTGCAAATGGTGCTGGAAAATCTACTTTATTAAAAATTCTTTCGGGCGAAATAGAACCAAGCACAGGCTCAGTTTCTATTACTCCTGGCGATAGAATGAGTGTATTAAGTCAAAATCACTTTGAATTTGATGAGTTTCCAGTTTTGCAAACTGTTATCATGGGTAACAAAAGATTATGGCAAATCATGGAGGAAAAAGATGCCATTTATGCCAAACCTGATTTTAGCGATGCCGATGGATTAAAAGCTGCTGATTTAGAAGGCCAGTTTGCCGATATGGAAGGTTGGAATGCAGAAAGTGATGCGGCAAGTTTACTTAATGATTTAGGAATTGCTGACGCATTGCATGGCAAATTAATTAAAGATTTGAACGGAAAAGAAAAAGTACGTGTGCTTTTAGCGCAAGCTCTTTTTGGCAATCCTGATATATTATTATTAGATGAGCCTACCAACGATTTGGATGTGGAAACAGTAACTTGGTTAGAAAACTTTTTAGCTGATTTTCAAAATACGGTAATTGTGGTAAGCCATGACAGGCATTTTTTAGATGCTGTTTGTACGCATGTGGCCGATATTGATTTTTCAAAAGTTTCACTTTACACTGGAAATTATTCTTTCTGGTATCAAAGTAGCCAATTGGCATTGCGCCAAAAAGGCGATCAGAATAAAAAAGTAGAGGAAAAACGCAAGGAATTACAAGATTTTATTGAACGTTTTAGTGCCAATGCTTCTAAAAGTCGTCAGGCTACAAGCAGGAAAAAACTATTGGAAAAATTAGTAGTGGACGATATTCAAGCTTCTACTCGTAAATATCCTGGTATTATTTTTAGACCTGACAGAGATTGTGGCGACCAAATTCTTCGAATAGAAAACTTAAGTAAGAAAAACAATGATGGTGAAGTGTTGTTCAAAAACATTTCCTTTAATTTAGACAAAGGTGATAAAGTAGTAATTCTTTCAAAAAACCCAATGGCTATTTCCACCTTTTTTGAAGTAATTATGGGAAATGACAAGGCCGAAACTGGCGAATTTGTTTGGGGACAAACCATTACCAAATCATATTTACCAAACGACAACAGCAGTTATTTTAGTGCTGACTATAATTTAATAGATTGGTTACGCCAATATTCTGAAGAAAAAGATGAAACTTATGTACGTGGCTTTTTGGGTAAAATGCTATTCAGTGGCGAGGAAGTTTTCAAAAAATCAAATGTATTAAGTGGAGGCGAAAAAGTACGTTGCATGGTTTCACGCATGATGTTAACCAATGCCAATTGCTTAGTGCTTGATGAACCTACAAATCACCTGGATTTGGAATCAATTACCGCATTTAACAATGCTTTGATGGATTGGAAACACAATGCTATTTTTACAAGCCATGACCATGAATTTGTTCAAACCATTGCCAATAGAATTATAGAAATTACGCCAACTGGCTGCATAGATAAACGCATGACTTACGATGAATACATTAATAGCGCAGACATTAAAGAACAACGCGAAATGATGTATTTACAAAAAGGTAAAAAATAATTTTTTAAATCATCAATATAAAAGCCAAATGTGAAAACGTTTGGCTTTTTTTGTTTTATAACCATTCATCTGATATTAGCTATTGGCACACTACCTCATTTCACAAGCTCAATGACCGTTGTAATTTCAGTCATTTCGAGCGTAGTCGAGAAATAACAAACAAGTTCTCGACTACACTCGAACTGACATACCTGGCCGGTTTGGATTTGCAATCCAAATCATTTATTTGAACTTGAGGTTGGTGAAAACACACAACCTCGGGGAAAGTTTTACCCCGTCAGTTAGCCAACTGACACCCCTCAAGAGGGGAATTTACTTCGAAATACTTTTATACTTTATACTTTCCCGATGTGTCGGGATTTCATCATTTCTCAGTGCTCATCTCTCATGTCTGGATTCGGCAAGCTCACCAAGACAAAATCTATTCATCTTTACCACTTCATCATTTATACTTCATACTTTATAATTCATAATTCATTCTTATCTTGCCAGCCCAATATTTAACATTGAATGGCAGAAAAATTTGAAATAGAAACTACTCAATTAGAAAAAGTTTCGGTGCATCAAGTAGGGAATAAAACCAATAACGAAGACCTCATTATATCGAAGGATTTGTTGGATTTAAGCGATGGGAAATTGAAAGATTTATTGATGAAATTTTTCGTTTCATCGTTCAATAATCCTGAGTTTTATAACTTCAGTTTTAGCAATAACGATTTTACTTTGAACCCTATTTATAGTTATGCTTTGCAAATGTTTGAACATGGCAGTGCTTTTCATATCAATAGCATCCATATTGCAAAACATTTATTTGAACTTTCTACTCATCCACAAATAAAAAGTGGTGATTTGTTTATTGCTTATTTTGCCAATATTCAAGTGGAAGATGAAGACGTGGAAGCCATTGGAATTTTTAAATCGGAAAACAAATACGACTTTTTAAAATTGAACCAAAGCAATAACGTTTTTGATGTAAGTTATAATGATGGAATTAACATAGATAAGCTGGACAAAGGTTGTTTAATATTTAACACCAATGCCGATCAAGGTTATAAAGTTTGTATCATTGACAAAGGAAATAAAGGCAACGAAGCACAATATTGGAAAGATAGTTTTTTACAACTAAAACCTTGTAGCAATAATTATAACCACACCAAAGAGTTTATGAATATTGCCAAAAACTTTGTGACTAAACAATTGAACGAAGAGTTTGAAGTTAGCAAAGCTGACCAAATAGATTACTTGAACCGCTCAGTAGATTATTTTAAAACCAACGATACTTTTGACAAAAAAGAATTTGAACAAGCTGTGTTTAAAGATGAAGGAGTAATAGAATCGTTCCGCACCTTTGATGAAGCATACCGAGTGAGCAATGAATTGGATATTTCCGATAGTTTTGATATATCGAGTCAGGCGGTAAAAAAGCAAGCCAGAATTTTTAAAAGCGTGCTTAAATTAGATAAGAATTTCCATATTTATATTCACGGAAACCGAAATCTTATTGAACAAGGAGTGGAAGAAGATGGACGTAAGTTTTATAAAATATATTTTAAAGAAGAGGAGTAAACGTGCTTTGTAAGTTTAAAATGCGAAGTGCGAAGTGACAAAAATGCGAAGTGAATGAAATGCCTGAATTGGCAATGGGCAAATAGCAATAAGCAATTGACAATTTTCTTCATTATTAACTTAATCATTTGAATTTTACTTCGCAATCGAAATTCCGCACTTCGCAATCAGAAAATAATTTCGCACTTCGTTAGAACAATTTATTCTTATACGTAGGTGTAAATCCTAAATGTTGGTATGCTTTTTCGGTGGCTTCTCGTCCGCGAGGTGTGCGCATCAAAAATCCTTCTTGAATTAAATAAGGTTCATAAACTTCTTCTATTGTTCCACCATCTTCACCAATGGCAGTTGCCAAAGTATTTAATCCAACAGGTCCGCCTTTGAACTTTTCAATCAAGGTTTTTAAAATCCTGGAATCCATTTCATCTAAACCTTCACTGTCTACGTTCAATGCATTTAAGGCAAATTGAGCAATTTCTAAAGTGATTGTTCCATCGCTTTTTACTTGTGCAAAATCACGGGTTCTTCGCAATAAAGCATTCCCAATTCTGGGCGTTCCTCTACTCCTACGTGCAATTTCCCATGCGGCCTCTTCATCAATGATGGAATTCATAATGGTAGAGCTACGCTCAATAATGGTTTTCATTAAAGCTTTGTCGTAATACTGCAAACGAGCGTTAATTCCAAACCTAGCACGCAAAGGAGAAGTTAATAATCCGGAACGAGTGGTTGCACCAATTAAAGTAAATGGTTCTATTTCTAACTGAATACTGCGCGCATTTGGCCCGCTATCAATCATAATATCTATTTTATAATCTTCCATAGCCGAATATAAAAACTCTTCCACTACCGGACTTAAACGATGTATTTCATCAATAAAAAGTACATCGCCTTTTTCTAAATTAGTTAATAAACCTGCTAAGTCACCCGCTTTTTCTAAAACAGGGCCACTTGTTGTTTTTATATTTGCGCCTAACTCGTTGGCTATAATTATACTTAAAGTAGTTTTTCCCAATCCAGGAGGGCCATGCAAAAGCACATGATCCAATGATTCGCCACGTTGTTTGGCAGCTTGAACAAATATTTTTAAATTCTCAATGGTTTTTTCCTGACCTGTAAAATCATCAAATAATCGTGGACGTAACACACGCTCCAATTCTTTGTCAACATTGGTTAAATTACTTTCTTCAGGATCTAAATTTGGATTTCTCACAAGGGCGAATATAGTATTTTTTTCTTTTTGGTGAAAAGGATGATGAGTTGATGGAGTTGTTGATGTGTTGAGGTGTTGAGGTGTTTGAGTGTTGAGGTGTTTATGTGTTGAGGTGCTTATTGCCAATTAATTTAAGTCAACTGATCAAGCGGAATCCTTGGCTTAATTGGTAATGCTTTGTATTCACTTACCGAATAAGTTGTAATTTGTTTGAACTGATTACTTAAATATTGCACGCTGCTATAACCCATTTGATAAGAAATTTCACTCAATGTCATTTCATTATAACTAAGCAATTCTTTTACTCTTTCAATTTTTACAAGAATAATATATTTTTCTAATGTTAAATGTGTTTTATCACTGAACAGTTTACTTAAAAAAGTATAGGAATGTGCTAATTTATCACTCAAATAATCTGAATTTCTAATCAACGAATTTAAATTATTTCCATAATAAATCATTTCTAAAACAGCAACTTTTATTGCTTCTAGCAATGCAGCATCTTTATCGTAAATTAAATCAAAACCTTTTTCTTGTAATTTTTTCTGTAATACAATTAAATCAATACTTCCTTCATTGATTTGAATTTGCGCAGCACCCAAATATACTTTATCAATACTTATGTTAGAGGCGCTTTCCAAAATATTTTGCACCTGTGCAATACACCTTGAACTTACCATGTTCCTTATTTGTAAAATAATATTTTTATTATCGCTACTCATTTACCCTTTGCAATTAAATCATAAAAAATGAAAAAAATAAACTATTGTAAATTGTTACCTAAATTATACAATTTGTAATATAAAACACCGTTTCATTGTGGTTAAAGATAGTATTCAAATGATGATTTATTTGTCAATAAATCTTCACTTTTCTATCAACTAAAAAAAATGTGAGTTTTCTGTTCAATAAAATCACAAAAGGTTTAAATGTATTTTACTAATTTGCGAACTTTGAATAATTATAATGAATAAACGTAAACAATTACAAGAATTACGCGACCAATCACTTTTAGGTGGTGGAGTTGACCGCATTGCTTCACAACATAAAAAAGGAAAATTAACTGCAAGAGAACGCATTCACTTTTTATTTGATGAAGGGAGTTTTGAAGAAATTGGTGCTTTTGTAACACATCGTTCTAAAGATTTCGGAATGGAAAAACAACAGTTTTTAGGTGATGGCGTAATTACAGGATATGGAAATATAAATGGTAAATTAGTATATGCTTTTTCTCAAGACTTTACAGTATTTGGAGGTTCACTTTCAGAAACACATGCGGAAAAAATTTGTAAATTAATGGACTTAGCTATGAAAAATGGTGCGCCATTAATTGGCTTAAATGATAGTGGTGGCGCACGTATTCAAGAAGGGGTAGTTTCATTGGGCGGTTATGCAGATATTTTTTATAAAAATACCATGGCAAGTGGCGTTATTCCACAAATTTCGGCCATCATGGGACCATGTGCTGGTGGAGCAGTATATAGTCCTGCCATTACCGATTTTATAATGATGGTAGAAAATACAAGCTATATGTTTGTAACCGGACCAAACGTAGTAAAAACAGTAACACACGAAGAAGTTTCAAGTGAAGATTTAGGAGGCGCTTCGGTTCATTCAACTAAAAGTGGTGTAGCTCATTTTACCGCTGCCAATGAAATTGATTGCATCAATCAATTGAAAAAATTAATCAGTTATATTCCTGAAAATTGTGAAGAAAAAACTCCTGATTACACCTATGAATTGGCAGATGAAATGAGACCTAAATTAGCAGATATTATTCCTGCAAACGCCAATCAACCTTATGACATTAGAGAAGTAATTAGTGAAGTAATAGATGAAGAAAGTTTTTATGAAGTTCATAAAAATTATGCTGAAAACATTGTGGTTGGATTTGCTCGTTTGGCAGGAAGAAGTATTGGAATTGTAGCTAATCAACCAGCATATCTAGCGGGAGTTTTGGATATTCATTCATCGCAAAAAGCAGCACGTTTTGTTCGTTTCTGCGATTGTTTTAATATTCCACTTTTAGTGTTTGAAGATGTTCCAGGATTTTTGCCAGGAACGGATCAAGAATGGAATGCAATTATTACCAATGGTGCAAAACTATTATACGCATTTTGCGAAGCAACAGTTCCTAGAGTTACCGTTATTACCCGTAAAGCATATGGTGGCGCTTATGATGTAATGAATTCAAAACATATTGGTGCTGATATGAATTTTGCTTGGCCTACAGCCGAAATAGCAGTGATGGGTGCAAAAGGTGCTGCTGAAATTATTTTCAAAAAAGACATTGACAAAGCCGATGACCAAGTTGCTGCATTAGCTGCAAAGGAAAAAGAGTATGCCGATATTTTTGCAAATCCATACCGTGCCGCAGAACGTGGATTCATTGATGAAGTTATTTTTCCGGAAGAGACACGAAAAAAGCTCATCAAAGCGTTTAAGATGTTAGAAAATAAAATGGTGAATTTACCAAGAAAAAAACACGGAAATATTCCGCTATAAATTTTGAATGTTAGATGTTGAATGTTGAATTAGTTTTAAAAATGCATTTCGACATGCTCAATGTCCGCGGTCGTTGAGCTTGTCGAAACGAATATAGTTTATGCGTCAATAAATTTCGGGCGTTAATGGCAAATACTCTTTTAAGTTAAGAAGATGCTTACAGCATGACTTCATTTTAGGTTTTAACTTCTGTTAACTTTTAAAACTGTTTTTTAGTAAACTATGAAAAATATAAAAAAAGAAAATATTGTGCAAACTGTTAATACTAATAAATTAACTGTTACTAAAAAACTAAGTCTTGCTGAAGGCAAAGAATTGGCATTTCAAATAATTGATAAATTAGATAAAAATATGAAAAAAACAAAATCAATAACATTCTTTTTAGCACTAGCTATTTCATTCAATTTAACAGCGCAGAACGGTGGCGTTTACGATGATTTTATTTATAACAACACCAAACCAATTGAGCGCAAAGTGAATAATGTGGTAAGCCATGTAACTGTGTTTAACAGTCAAGCACAAGTTACTAGAACGGCAAAAATAAACTTGGAAGCAAGTGGTGTTTTCAATATTGTTTTTGATAAACTTTCGCCATACATTAACATGAATAGTTTGGAGGTAAAAGCCAATGAACATTTAACTATTTTGTCGGTAAGCAGTAGAAATGATTTATTGAATAAAAACGAAAAGCCAGCTGATATTATTTTGTTAGAAGATTCGTTGGAAAATATCATTGCGGCTCTTGCAGATTTTAAAGCTGACAAGGAAACCATTGTTCATCAAAAAGATTTGATGTTGGCCAACAAAAATGTAGGCAGTAATCAATCTGGTGTGAAGTATGATGAGTTGGAAGATTTGATGAATTTATACCATAAAAAATTAGATGATTTTAAAGTAAACTGGTTTCGATTAAACAATATGGAAACTAAATATAATAATTATAAAAACGCGGTTGAGCAACAATTAGCAGCTTATAATAATGGAAAATTGACTTTGAATAATGAAGTTATATTAACCGTAAAATCGGATAATAAAGTTCAAGATGCACAAATAGATTTAAGTTACTTGGTTGGAAACGTAAGCTGGCAGCCATTTTACGACATAAGAATAAAAGACAATAAAAGCAATGTTCAGTTTTTTTTGAAAGCCAATATTACCCAAAGCACTGGCGAAGATTGGAACAATGTAAGCTTAAAACTAACAACAGCAAATCCTGCTGAAGGAGGCATCAAACCTGAATTACAAACCAATTGGTTGGGATTTCAAAATAATAGTAACAACAGAAATATTAGCTTACAAGAAGTTGTTATAAGTTCAAGAGCCCAGTTAATAGATGAAGATGGTTTTGATAAAATACAAAGCACTTCAAAATCAAATTTTTCAAAACCTACTATTTCACAAAACATGTTCAATACAGAATTTGAAACCAACATTGCTTATACCATTCCCAGCGACAATCAAAACCATCAAGTTGACTTAACTAGCTTTGCGCAAAGTGCTATTTTTGGATATGCAGTGGTGCCAAAATTAAACAAAGAAGTGTTTGTAACAGCTCAAGTTTTAGCCAACGATTTAATCAATCAAATTAGCGGAGAAGCCAATGTTTATTTTGATGGAACATTTACGGGAAAAACAATAGTAAGTCCAACTGCTAACGATACGTTATTACTTACTTTAGGAAAAGATAAACGCATACAAGTAGACAGAATTAAGTTAAAAGATTTTAGTTCGAAATCGTTTTTTGGAAACACTAAAAAGGAACAAACTACATACGAAATAAAGGTAAAAAACACGCAAAAAGACAATATTGTTTTAAGCATAGAAGATCAAATTCCAGTATCGAATAACAGTGAAATAGAAATAAAATTATTGGAATATGAAGGTGCTACATACGATGCAAATACTGGAAAGTTAACTTGGAGATTGGAATTGAAAGCTGATGAAAGTAAATCGGTGAAATTTGGTTTTGAAGTGAAGCATCCTAAGGACAAAACTTTGACAGGATATTAGCATTTGGCTGCTAGCAGCTAGCAAAATGGATAAGTAAAAAATATTTTATATAAAACTGAACCACATAGAAATATAGTTTTTAAATTGTAAACAATCTTTGTTATATAAGTAATCTGTGAAAAAAGTTGTTGGTCAGGAGACACAACAACGGACGTCTGCGTTTATCTGATCCCAACTAATCGGGATGCGGGAAAAAAGTTGTTGGTTAGGAGACACAACAACGGACATCTGCGTTTATCTGCTCCCAACTAATTGAGATGCGAGAAACTTGGAACAAAACTATCTCAACTTAATTCTTCGGCCTCGTTTGATTTTTGCTTTTCTCGAAATATTATTTAAACGTGCCAAGCGTTTAACAGAAACACCATATTCTCTAGCAATTTTATACAAAGTATCGCCTTTGCGGGCTTTTACAAACTTAGGAATTTTTAGTTTTAACTTAGCCGATTTTACTTCAAATAAATGTTTAAAACAACTTTTATCTATTTGTAATGAATCAGACAAAAGTGAGCCCGTAGGAAAATAAACTAATTTGTTTGGATTAATTTTTTCACCTTTAAACCTTACTTCAAAATGTAAATGTGGACCAGTAGAACGACCTGTACTTCCCGCCAAACCTATAATATCGCCTGCAGTTACATGTTGACCAATATAACAAAGCAATTGCGAAAAATGAGCATACAAAGTTTCTAAACCATTGTCATGTCTGATTAAAACCATGTAACCATAATCAGCACTTTTTTTAGCAATTCTAACTACACCAGTAAAAGCAGCATATACAGGATCACCAATATCCATTCTTACATCAACCCCGAAATGAAACTTTGCTCTTCTCCCCCATCGCCTGAAACCAAATGTAGAACTTAAATCGCCAATTGCAGGTGGATGAAATCCACATCCATCAGTAACTAAAGATAACACAACAGTATCGTTCATTACTTTTAAGTCAGATTTGTATGGATTTATAACTACAGTATCCCAAAAATTATAATACCAATTTGCAGGTGCATTATTGGTATCAAATGTAAAATCACGAGGACGTAAAAAATCCCAATAAGGACCATTTGTTTCCACAATAATACTATCAAATTCAATGGACTCTTCATCTACTTCATCTTCTTCATCAGAATCTATTACCTCGTTACTATCGGGTGAAATAATTTGAACTTGGCTAAATGCGTTGTTTGAAACAAAAAAAACAAAACAAAGAATAAAAAAAAAGGTAACTTTCTTTAACATTTATATAAAATAAAAACAGTAATAAATTACTGAATAGGTAAAACAATTATTGAATAAAATATTATTTCTATAAAAACAGAAAACATATTTTGGTTTTCAAAAATAATATAAAAAAGAGGATAAAATATTGGTGGTATAACTTGTGAGTATAATTAATTATTCGTTTATAATTCCTTTACCCTCTCTTACTAAAACAATTTCTTCAGAACTACAATCTAATATTGTAGATGGAATATTTCCACCATTACCACCATCAATTACAGCATCTACTAAGTTTTCAAATTTATCATGAATATCTTCAGGATCGGTCATATATTCTATAATATTGTCATCATGATGAATAGATGTTACTAATAAAGGACTTCCAATTTCTTCTACTAATAATTGTGCTATCACATTATCAGGAACACGAATTCCAATTGTTTTTTTATTACCTTCAAAATATTTTGTTAAACTATTATTTGCTTTTAAAATAAAAGTAAATGGACCAGGTAAATTATTTTTCATTAGCCTGAATACACTTTTATCAAGAGAAGAAGTATAATCACTTAAATGACTAAGGCTAGCACATAACAAAGAAAAATTAACTTTATCAGGTTTCTTGCCAACAATTTTACACATTCGTTCAATGGCTTTTTTGTTATCGAGTTTACATGCTAATGCATATATAGTATCTGTTGGTATAATTACAACACCATTATTGTTTAAAATATCAACAGCTTTTTTCAAGTCTCTTGTATTTGGATTTTTTGGATGTAATGAAATAATCATAATTAATTGTTAAACAAAAATAAGGCTTATAAACAAAAAAGCCTCATCAAATAATTTGACAAGGCTTTTTTATAAAAAAAGTAAAAACTATTTCTTTTTACCAGCTGCTTTCTTAGGAGCTGCTTTCTTAGGAGCTGCTTTCTTAGGAGCTGCTTTCTTAGGAGCTGCTTTCTTAGCAGGAGCTGCTTTCTTAGCAGGAGCTGCTTTCTTAGGAGCTGCTTTCTTAGGAGCTGCTTTTTTTGGAGCTGCTTTCTTAGGAGCTGCTTTCTTAGGAGCTGCTTTCTTAGGAGCTGCTTTCTTAGGAGCTGCTTTTTTTGGAGCTGCTTTTTTTGCTGGAGCTGCTTTCTTAGCTGCTACTTTTTTTGCTGGTGCTGCACTTTTTGTAGGTGCTGCTTTTTTTGTTTTTTTAGCTGTTGCCATAATTATTTAATTATTTAATTTGATTACGAAAACAAAGTTATGATAGTACATTATAAAGTCAAGCATTTGAATTTATAATTTATGATTTTTATAAAAAAAATAAAAATATATCTGTTAATAAGTGAAAAACAAAAGCATGAAGATATCAGTATTTACTAACAACTATGAAAATATTTTTTTTATAAAAAACTGTTATTAACTATTGAAAAAATTATGAACTTATTATAAACAAATCTATAAGCTATAAAGTATTTTTATTAATATAGTTATATATCAATACCTGTTAACTACTGTTTTCAAAAGCCCTCACAAAGATTGATATAAAAAATTTTAATGAAAATAAAAAATAAAAAAATAAAATGTATTTCAAACTTTATATAAAATTTAAAACAATTTTATATAAAATAAGTAGTATAAATTATACATATTGATAATAAAATAATAAAAATAAATTATAAAATGTAACATGAATATAAAATAAATTATTTGTAATGTTGAACCAAGATAATTATAAGAGCGTAATTATATATTTATAACAAATTATGAAAGCAGAGATAATAACAATAGGTGATGAATTATTAATTGGTCAAGTAATAGATACAAATAGTGCTTGGCTAGGTCAACAGTTGAGTTTATTGGGCATTAGCTTGTACCAACGTACAGCTTGTGGCGATAGTAAAGAACAAATATTAGCATGCATACATGATGCTGAATTACGTAGTGATATAATAATTATTACCGGTGGATTAGGTCCAACAAAAGATGACATAACAAAGAAAACATTGTGTGAATACTTCAATACGAATTTAGTACCTGATGAAAAAGTATTAGCATGGGTTACTCGTATTTTCCAAATGAGAAAAATGCCAATGCTTGATATCAATTTACAACAAGCATTGGTACCATCAAATAGTAAAACATTATGGAATAGAAGTGGTACTGCTCCAGGAATGTGGTTTGATGTAAATAATAAAATATTTATTTCATTGCCTGGTGTTCCATTCGAAATGAAAGTAATTTTTGATGAAGAAGTTATTCCTTTATTGAAACAAAAATTTGATCTTCCTACTATCTATCATAGAACATTGCAAACATGTTCAATAGGTGAAAGTTTTTTAGCTGAAAAAATAAAAGATATTGAGAACAATTTACCAAGTTATATAAAACTAGCATACTTGCCATCAGTTGGCACTGTAAGGCTTCGACTTAGTGCATACGGAAACAATAAAGAACATTTAATTCATGAAGTTAATCAAATATGTAATCAGTTATATGAAAAAATTGATGAATATATATATGGTGAAGGTGATGATAATTTAAGTCAAGTAGTTGGAACATTATTAAAAGAAAAAAGCAAAACTTTAGCAACTGCAGAAAGTTGTACAGGAGGATTTATAGCACATCAAATAACATCTATAGCAGGTAGTTCATCATATTATAAAGGTAGTATTGTTAGTTATGATAATAAAATAAAAACACTTGAATTAAATGTTAGTGTTGAAATTTTAAAAAATGATGGAGCAGTTAGCGAAGCATGTGTTAAACAAATGGCGCAAACTATTCTTAAAAAATTTAACGTAGATTATGCTATTGCAACTAGCGGAATTGCCGGACCTGGTGGAGGCTCAGAAGAAAAACCAGTTGGTACAGTATGGATTGCTATAGCAAATAAAAATGAAGTAATAGCTAAGAAATATAATATGGGAGACAACAGGGAAAGAACCATTTTAAGAACTAGTTTAATGGCATTTGATATGTTAAGGAAAATGATTTTGTAAAGTATAAAGTCCCGACACATCAGGAAAATATAAAGTATAAAGTTTTATGTAAATAGAAACAGCCAGTTGCTAGATGTAAAAAAAAATATTGAATGTTAAATGATTTATAAATCTAACATTTGTTCATTTGTTATTATTTGAGTTCCTGTTTTATTATTTGTAACGGCTAAATAATACATTGCTTTTGCTACTTGTTTACTTTCAATAGCTGCATATTTTTTCATGCTACCTTCCATTAGTTTTGAAAATGGTTTCATAATCATTTTCATTATTTTTTCGCCTAATCTAAATTCAATTCTATAACCTAATAATAAAGATGGACGAAAAATATAACATGAATTGAATCCAATATTTTGAATGGCATTTTCCAATTTTCCTTTTACACTGTTATAAAAAACTTTTGAATTTGAGTTAGCACCTAATGCTGTTACTAAATAAAAATTACTCGCCCCATTTTTATGTGTTTCAATTGCTAAGTTTAAACAATACTGAAAATCTACTTTATAAAATTCAGCTTGTGAACCAGCTTTTTTTATGGTTGTTCCCAAACAACAAAATACATCATCGCATTTTAAATAATCATTTATTAATTGTAGCTTATTAAAATCAACTATAACTTGTTTGAGTTTTGGCGAATTAATAGGAATTTCTTTTCTAACCAATGCTATAATTTTATCATATTGATTACTTTCTAATAAATTTTTTAATAATTGGCTTCCAATTAAACCTGTTGAACCTGCTATAATTGCCGTTTTCATTTTATTTTATCCTTTTAAATATATTTACAAATAAAAGTAAAAATATTAGTACAAAATTATAACATTTATGAAATGATAATTTTATTATTGTACCATCAATAAATAAATAAATAAATAATTAATTATGGCATATAATCACGAAATAGACTACCGTATTTTTGGTAGTGAAATGCAATGTGTAGAAATTGAATTAGACCCCAACGAAACAGTAATGGCTGAGCCTGGAAGTTTTATGATGATGAATGATGACATTCAAATGCAAACCATTTTTGGAGATGGAAGTGAACAAACAGGTGGTGTTTTGGGAAAAATATTTAGTGCGGGCAAACGTCTTTTAACTGGCGAAAGTTTATTCATGACTGCCTATACCAATATTGGTCAAGGAAAAAAGCAAGTTACTTTTGCAGCTCCATATCCAGGTAAAATTATTCCATTAGATTTATTGCGTTTAGGTGGGAGAGTTACTTGTCAAAAAGATTCTTTTTTATGCGCTGCAAAAGGAGTTCAAGTTGGCATTGAATTTCAGAAAAAACTAGGAACTGGATTATTTGGTGGAGAAGGATTTATTATGCAGAAATTGGAAGGTGATGGCCTTTGTTTTGTTCATGCTGGCGGACATGTAGAAGAACGTGAATTACAGCCTGGAGAAATGCTTAAAATTGATACTGGATGTATTGTTGCTTTTACAAAAGATATAGATTACGATATCCAATTTATTGGCGGAATTAAAAACACTTTATTTGGTGGAGAAGGTGTATTTTTTGCAACTTTAAGAGGACCAGGTAAAGTTTGGATTCAAACTTTACCCATAAGTCGATTAGCTGGAAGAATATTACAATATGGTTCACGTGGTGGAAAAGAGCAAGGAAGTATTTTAGGTGGACTTGGAAATTTATTAGATGGAGATGGTTATTAAAATTTAAGGCAAAAAAAAGCGATTTGAAACTCAAATCGCCTTTTTTTTTATATAATACTACAATCCTAAAATCATTTTATTAGGATCATTTCCTTCCGTTAAAAGCAAAGTTGGATTTTCTAAACATTGTTTTACTTTTACTAAAAATCCAACTGATTCGCGTCCATCAATAATTCTATGGTCGTAACTTAAGGCCAAATACATCATTGGTCTGGCTACAATTAGTCCATCTTTAACAACGGGACGTTCTATAATATTGTGCATTCCTAAAATAGCTGATTGCGGAGCATTAATAATAGGTGTACTCATCATGCTACCAAAAACACCACCATTAGTAATGGTAAATGTACCACCAGTCATTTCATCTATGCTTAATTTATTATCGCGGGCTTTACCTGCTAAACGAACTACTTCACTTTCAATTTCTGCTAAACTCATGCTTTCAGCATTTCTAATAACGGGAACTACTAAACCTTTTGGAGCAGAAACAGCAATTGAAATATCACAAAAATCGTGGAAAATAATTTCTTCGCCATTTAAGTATGCATTTACTGCTGGAAATTGTTTTAATGCAACAGTAACTGCTTTTGTAAAAAAGCTCATGAAACCTAAATTTACACCATGTTTTTCTTTAAACTGAGTTTTAAATTGGTTTCTTAAATCCATTATTGGTTTCATGTCAACTTCGTTAAATGTAGTTAACATGGCCGTTTCATTTTTAACAGCTACTAATCTTTTAGAAACAACTTTACGCAATGAAGTCATTTTTTCAACGCGCTCACTCCTGGTTTTTGTTTCGTTAGTTGTAACTTTTAATTCAGTATTTAAAGCATCACCTTTAGTAATTCTTCCGTCCTTACCTGTTCCGATTACATTTTTTACGTCAACTCCTTTTTCTGCCAATATTTTGGTAGCAGCAACACTTGGAAATGGTTTATTTGCCTCTGGCTTTAGGTTGCTAAGTGTTGGTTTATTCGTTTCTGTTTTTACTTTCGGTTTTTCAATTTCTATCTTTGAACCCTCAGGTTTAGCAAAGGTTTCATCGATTAAACAAATAGTATCACCAACCTTAATGGTATCACCTTCATTTCCTTTGGTAGTTAAAATACCTGCTTTTTCTGCGTTTAACTCAAAAGTAGCTTTATCGCTTTCTAACTCACAAAGTAATTCATCCATTGCTACATAATCACCCGTTTTTTTATTCCAACGAGCAATTACAACTTCGCTGATTGATTCTCCAACTGTTGGTACTTTTATATCAAGCATATTTTTTTATTAATAATTTTAAATAGATGCGCAAATTAGTATTTTGATCGCTTAAATAATAAAAAGGTTTACTAATTTATTTTAGGTGTTTACAATTAGCAATAAAAAAACGACTTCTTAATAAATTAAAAAGCCGTTTTTTTTGCAAAACTATAAGCCGGGTTCTGTTTTATTTCAACTTTCGAAGAAACAAATTCTATCATTTATCTTGCCATGTTATCACTAACATAATCTATTGCAGTCTACCCATTGTACATCAAAGCGAGCAACTTTGTGAGCCTAAACTCGGTACAACCTATTTGACCTTGCAACGCATAAGGTTTACCTTGCAATAAATGTTACCATTTACCCGGTGGTCTCTTACACCACCTTTTCACCTTTTCCTAAATTTTTAAAAAAACTCAGGTAGTTTAATTTTCTTTAGCACTGTCTGTCAATTAATATTTACAATAATTGCCTACCCGTTAGGTAGTATGCCGCTCTGTGTTGCCCAGACTTTCCTCATTACATTAGTAACGCGATAGAACATTTTGCATGGCAAATGTAATTTATTTATAGTTTGAAATATTAAAAATTATGTAAAGTACTAAAATAGTGTTTTTAAATTTGTCAAAATGTTATAAATTGCCTTACTAATTAAATCCAAAATATGAGAAAATTACTCACTTCTATTTGCCTACTAATAAGCAGTTTGAGCTTTGCTCAAATCAGTATTTTAAGTACTGATATTCCAAGAGTTAATGATACCATGAGATATAGTGAAACTACCCTTGGCATTACTGCTGCTAAAGCAGCAAAAACAGGAATTGATACCATTTGGGATTTTACTAATTTAATAGCTGTTACACAAGATATTGAAAAATTTTATGCGCCTACAGCTACCCCTTATGTATTACAATTTGGCTTATTAAATGCCGCAACTTATGGTATAAAAGATGATGCTTTAAATGCTTTGGCAGGATTTGGAAGTTTTTCGGGAATAAAAATTGAAAACGTTTATGGTTTTTATAAAAATTCAAGTTCAGCAAATGTTTTAATGGGACGAGGTATCACAGTATCAGGAATTCCCTTGGCCTTAAATTTTAGTCCAAGAGATACCGTTTATAAATTTCCATTAAATTTTGGTGATATTGATACAACATATTTTAAAGGTACAGCTTCTATACCTTCTGTTGGTGGACTTTCACAACAAGGTAGAAGAATTACAAAAGTAGATGGTTGGGGTTTAATAAAAACACCTTATGGACAGTTTAATTGCATTAGAATTAGAACTGATATTACTGAAACTGATTCTATTGAAATTACTACTTTTAAAATACCAATTCCTAATAATAGAACTATTTATACATGGTATGCTAAAAACGAACATTATCCGATTTTAGAAATTACCCAAACTATTGGATTAGCAGCTGCTTTGACTATAAGGTATAAAGATATTTACAGACCAGAAGTATTTTATAGCGCAGCTAAATTTAATGCAAGTAGAACTACTGCATCAGTTTTAGATACAGTAAATTTAACAAGTACAAGCACAGGAAGTCCAAAATCATACCAATGGACAATTACACCAAATACCGTTTCTTTTGTGGGAGGAACCAATTCTACAACAAATAACCCAAGAGTTATATTTAATGCAGGTGGCGTTTATACCATTAAATTAAAAGTAATATATGAAGGCGGACAAGATGATACCACTAGAACAGATTATGTAACTATAAATGCTGCTCCCGTTGTTAACTTTAGTGCTGATAAAACCAATGCCTCAGTTGGAGAAAATGTTACATTTACCGATAATAGTTCAGGAACTCCAACTACTTACAAATGGGCATTTACACCAAATACCGTTACTTTCGTAACAGGTACAAGTGCTAGTAAAAATCCGGTGGTTAAATTTAATGCTTCAGGAAGTTATTCAGTTTCTTTAACTGCTAGTTATTTAACAACACCTGTTACTGTTACAAAATCAGGATATATTAATGTTCAAAATGTAAGTGTTGCTGATTTTAAAAATTTTGCAAAAACAATTGAAATTTATCCCAATCCGGCTAAAACAAATATATTCATTGCTTCAAATTTCGATATAAGTAAATCTGATATTGCTATATATGATATTTTAGGAAAAAAAATAAATGTTGAGGATATCAACTATATAAATAAATCAAATATTCAGTTGAATATATCTACATTGAATAAGGGCATTTATTTTATAAAAATTTATAGTGAAAATAATACTCATTCAACCCATAAAATTATTGTAGAATAAAATATAATATTTGATAAATACATACGTTTTTTTAGTACATAGAATTAGACAATCAACATAAAATACTAATTTATTATTGGTTTGTTTGCATCAGTATTATAATTTATTCGGTTTATATTTGAAGGTATTAATTTAATCATCCATGAAATCAATAAAAATTTTATCCAATAGCTTTATAGCATTTGTGTTTTTGGCATTAGTTTTTTTACTAATTTCATATCCTCCGGCCAAAGCAGTTTGTAATACTATTACCAACCGATTAGGAATTACTTCACCAAGTTACCCTGGTTTTGGAATAAATTTACCTGGAAATTATGAAATTCATGGAATAGATGTTAGTCGCCATCAACGCGATATTGATTGGGAGGCTGTGTCAAATATGTTTGACGACCAAATTGGTGTTTCGTTTGCATTTATTAAAGCTACAGAAGGCAGAACTGTTGGCGATGATTATTTTGATTATAATTGGAAACAATGTAAAAAAAATAGCATTTTAAGAGGTGCTTATCATTTTTTTAGACCGCATTTAACAGCAGAAGAACAAGCCAATTTTTTCTTTAGTAAAGTAAAGTTAGATAGAGAAGATTTACCCCCAGTTTTAGACATTGAAATAAAAGGAAGTGCAAGTCCGGCAGTTTTAAAATCAAAAGTAAAACGTTGGTTGGTATTAACGGAAAGACATTATGGAATTACTCCAATTATTTATACCAATTATTTTTTCTATAAAAATTATTTTTCAGGTAAAGAATTTGAAAAATATCCTTTCTGGATTGCTCACTACCAAACATTAGATTTAAACGAAAAAACTACTACTTGGAACTTTTGGCAACACAATGAAAAAGGAAAAGTTAATGGTATAAGAGGTGGCGTTGACTTTAACGTATTTAAAGGAAACTACGATGATTTATTAGGTCTTTGTAAAAAGTAAAAAAAACACCAATTGAAAAATTGGTGTTTTTTTTTGCGTTAAATATTACTTCTTTTCTTTGGCGGTAAAAGCTGTGTATCCAAATACAAATGCTCCTAAAACTAACATGATAACAACGAAAGTTTTATCTTGTTTATACATATCATAAGCTATGTACCCAATGGCACACCAAGCAACGGCAGTTTTTAAATATGCATTTCCATATTTACCTAAATTAAGTTTAGGCAACAAAAAATAAACTATTACTACTATTAGTAATATGAGCGATACAATTAGTATTAAGTTGGAAGGTAATGTCATAAGGTTTTTAATTATAATAATCGTTTAGCCATTTTAAATATATTTGACTTCTTTGCGCTGCAAAATAATTGGCAGTTATTACAATGAGTGATTGAATAAATAGCCCAATTCCTAAGCCTTGTAAAAACAAGGTATTGTTAAAAATAAAAATGAAAAGTACAGCAAGTACATTTAAAAACAAGAATGTGTTTATCATTTTCTTCTGAAACAATATTTCATTGTGAATAAATGGTATTTCAATATTTACCATCAATGATTGATTTTCCTTCACAAAACCTTGAACCATTAAAAGATGTTTTGGTGATTTTTTAAATATATTTATACCAAAATAAACTTGTAAAATTCCTATAATAGAAAGTGGTATTGTTAATCCATTCGAAAAAATATTATTTACATTAATCACTAAAATTAAAGATATATTGATAGCAATAAAACCAATAATTATAAACAATAACCCTTGCGCTTTTTGCGCTTTATAGAACTTAAATATCATTGGTAAAGTTTATAAGAAATTAGATTTGAAAATTTTTACTGCAATGGAAATAAGAATAACTCCAAAAAACTTACGAATTAAACCAAGTCCTGCTTTACCTAATATTCTTTCTAAAAAAGTAGTGGACTTTAAAACAGCATACACTAAAACCAAGTTCAATAAAATGGCAATTAAAATATTTTGAAACTCATACACAGCTTTCATGGAAATAATGGTTGTTAGCGTTCCTGAACCTGCAATGATTGGGAAAGCAATAGGAATAATACTACCATTAGAATCGTTTGGATCTTGCCTAAAAATATCAATTCCCAAAATCATTTCTAAACCTAAAATAAAAATTACGATGGAACCTGCTACCGCAAATGATGGTAAATCAACGCCTATAATATTTAGTAATTTATCACCAACTATAAGGAATAAAATCATTAAGGCTCCAGCGGCAAGTGTAGCTTTTCCGCTATCTAAATGTTGCTGTTTGTTTTTAATAGTAATAATTAGCGGCAATGCTCCTACCACATCAATGATGGCAAAAAGCGTTAAACTAATGGTGGTAATATCGGAAAAAGAAAAAATCATAAGCACTTCATGATAAGTTGGCAAATATATCAAATGTTTACTTAAACATGTTCCTAAACTTTAAAGCAATTGATTTGCCAAATTAGCTAATTCACTTCTTTCGCCTTTTTCTAAAGTAATATGTGCATACATCGGATTGTCTTTTACGCGATCCATTAAATAGGAAAGACCATTCGATTGAGCATCCAAATAAGGAGTATCTATTTGATGAATATCACCAGTAAAAACTATTTTTGTACCTTCTCCTGCCCTAGTAATAATGGTTCTAACTTCAAGAGGTGTTAAGTTTTGAGCTTCATCTATGATGAAAAGAATATTAGACAAACTTCTACCCCTAATATAAGCCAAAGCCGAAATCATGATTTTTTCATTGCTTACCATATCGGTAATTTTTTGAAATTCTTTATCAGTTTCTTTCCATTGATTTTGTATCATTTTTAAATTATCCCAAAGCGGTTCCATGTAGGGATTAATTTTAGAATTGATATCACCAGGTAAAAAACCAATATCGCGGTTATTTAAAGGAATAATTGGCCTTGCCAAATATATTTGTCTATAATCTGAACGTTGGTGTAACGCACCAGCTAAAGCAATTAAAGTTTTACCTGTACCAGCCATACCCTGAATTGTAACCAAACTTACTTTAGGATTTAACACAGCATTTAATGCAAATGCTTGTTCTGCATTTCTAGGTTTTATTCCATGTCCATTTTGTTTATCAACTTTCCGCAAACTTTCAGTGTCTGCTTCATAATAACACAACACAGAATTTCTTTCATTTTTCAAAATAAAATAATGGTTTGCATTGGGTTTCTTTTTCATTACAAATTCGTAATTGATGAATCCTTTTGCATAAATTTCATCAATAATACTCGACTTTACTTTTTCAATGATAGAATTACCGCTATATAATCCATCAATGTTTTTTATTTTACCAGTTTCATAATCTTCAGCATATAAATTCAATGACTTTGCCTTTAAACGAAGGTTCACATCTTTGGTAATTAGCACCACTTTGCAATCAGGATTTTCTTCCTTCATAACTGTTGCCGCATTAATAATTTTATGATCTGCCTTGCGTTCACCAAATACAATTTGTGCATCAATCCCTTTTGGCTTTTCATTCATGATCACTTTAAATTGACCACGTTTTGCACCATTGATTGGCATCCAATTTTGAATGGTATACTCACCCGAAAGTTGATCTAAATACCTAATAAATTCACGGGCTTCAAAGTTAATGGTGTCATTACCTTTTTTAAAATTATCCAATTCTTCCAATACTGTAATTGGAATGGCTACATTATGTTCTTGAAAGTTTTTAATGGCATTGTGGTCAAACAAAATTACAGAAGTATCCAAAACAAATATTTTCTTTTGGGAAACTACTTTTTTTATAGGATTTATTTTTTTTATTGGTATATTTTTTTTTGTTGAAATTACCTTTTTTACTGCTACTTTTTTTACTACAATTTTCTTGGCCATAATTTATCGTTTGTTAGAATTGCTTTTGTCAAAAATGAACCTTATGAAATTATATTTAGCAATAAACTTTTAAACACCTGTGAATTTAATAAATTTGAACTTTGAAATATTGATTCAGTCAATCATTGTTCATTGAACGATTATGTTTGGTCAAATATTTTAAAGTAAATAAAAACCGTGAATGAAATTACAATTAGATTATCCAGTAACACCATCCAAAAACCTAATCAATACTAGCAGTTCCATTATTTCAATTGGTTCATGTTTTGCTGAAAATATAGCTCAAAAATTATTGACATATCAGTTTAAAACATTGCTAAATCCGAATGGAATTGTGTTTAATCCGCTTGCCATAATTAACCAATTAAATCACTATTTGCTTAACAATAAAATAACAGCAAATGAATTAATTTCAAATGATGGTTTATGGCACAGTTTGCTACACCATGGTAGTTTTTCTGGTGGTGATAAAGAACAAGTGATTGAACAAATTAATCAATCAACTTTATTGGCACACGAAACTTTAAAAAATGCTGATCATTTAATGATAACCTTCGGTTCTGCTTGGGTTTACAAATATTTACCAACACAAACTTTTGTTTCAAATAACCATAAATTAGATGGCAAATTATTTGAAAAATCGTTATTAAATGTAAGCGATTTAAAAAATGAATTTGATTTATTTTACCAAAAACTAAAACAAGTAAATCCAAAAATTAAACTTGTTTTTACGGTTAGTCCTGTTAGGTATATTCGCGATGGATTATATGAAAATAATTTAAGTAAAGCCATTTTGCATCAGTTAGTTTATAATATTGTAAAGCAAAACAGTGCAGATTGTTATTATTTTCCAGCTTATGAAATAGTAATAGATGAGCTGCGGGACTACCGTTTTTATAAGCAAGATATGGTTCATCCAAACCACTTGGCCGTTGAATATGTTTGGCATAAATTCATGGACGCTTGCATGGATGAAAATACAAAAAAATTTATTGTTGATTTTGAAAAATATTTATTGTTAGTAAACCACAAGCCTTTACATACCGAAAGTTTAAGTTATCAAAAATATTTAGATCAAATAGTTAATTTGCAACAGCAACTCAATACAAAATATTCATTTATAAATTTAAAATAAAATATGTTAAAAGATATCATAGAACCAGCATTTGATGGAGTGGGCGTGGCGGTAATTCATGAAGAAGGTGAAGAAAATGAAATGGTTTGGAATGTATATTTAATTAACTTTAACAATGCTTTGATTGATGGCGTTTTAATAAGCAGTAAAGGTTATGGAACTATCAATAACGAAGAAGTAAAAACCAGTGTTTTGCGCCACATGTTGCAAGAAATTGATGCATTAGATTATGGAAAAATAGAACCTTTACACGAAGATTTATTAACCATCAATAATGAGTATTGGGTTAGCTTTTACTTAGATGGAAAAATATATGACCGTAAGTTTGTTTTTGTTGAAAATAGCATTGATAAAAACCGCTTATCTCATATCAATATAATAGACAAAAAAGGAATTTTGATTATGTAAAAAAAATGCGAAATGTTGAGGTTTTTAAGTTTTGAAGATCTTTTTGCATATTGCTTCACGCCCTGCGTGACAAGTATTGCTAATTGCATCCTTCGACAAGCTCAGGATGACATATTTCCTATTGCCCATTTCCCATTGCATATTGCTAATTGCATATTGCTTATTTCAATCCTTCAAATAGTTTATCTAGCTTTTGCTTTTCAATAATTTTTTGACCTTGTTCGCCTTCGGCAATGATTCTATCGCCAACTTTGGCTATAAAAGTGCAAATAATTTCATTTTTCTGAATGCTTTTAACAGTTGTAGTAAATTCAACAATGGATCCTAACAAAGCAGGACTTTTGTGGCTAATTTTTAAAAAAGTGCCAATACCTTCTTCTTGGTCTTCTTTCATTTCCAACACAAATAATCGGCAAGCCCATTCTGCGTCTCTTCCTAGTGCAAAGGTGGCATAAACGGGATGAACCAAACCGTCATTAAATGAAGCGCAGTCGGCTTTTTCCACTAATTTACTAAAGTATTTTTGGCTGCCTATTTCAAACAAATCAATAATCATTCGGGTTTAATTGTATCATCAAGGTAAGTAATAATATTTTTCTTTTTGGCCAAATAAGCACTTTGTTTTCTATAATGTTCATTAGCCAAATCAAGGGCTACATTTAATTCATAACCAAGTAATAAAATAAAAGTATTGATGTAAATAAGCATCATTATTACAATTAAAACACCAATGGAACCATACACTTTATTGTAAGCATCAAAATGATTTACATAAAAAGAAAAGCCTGTGGTAGTAATTAATATAATAGCACAACTAAATAAAGCACCAACGGAAAAGAATTTCCATTTTCTGGCTTTTGCGGGAGCATAATAAAAAATAGCAGAAACAATACTTAAACAAATTCCCGCAGCTACTAAATAATTTAAGGACTGCAGCCCAAACTTAGCAATGGAATGTGCAATAATATCTTTCTTATCAAGCCATTTAATACCAAAACTAGCACCAGTTATTAAAACTACAGAAACTAAAATAAGTATAGATATAAAAAATGCCATGCCAATGGCTACCATTCTTTGTTTCCAAAAAGGCCTAGTTTCAGTAATATGACTGTATTTGTTCAACGAAGCCATTAATGAATGAAATCCGTTAGTAGAGAAATAAATAGCTGATAAGAATCCAAATGATAATAAATCGCCACGTTGATTTTTTAAAATATCTTCCAAAGTATCTTTAATGGTTTCATAAGCACTTTTAGGTATTAAGGTAGAAATGAAAATTAGAATCTTGTCATGGTCTTGTTTTACGGGTAAATAAGCTATGACTGTAAAAAAGAAAATAACAGTAGGAAATAAAGCCAAAAAGAAAGTAAAAGACAAAGCAGAACTGCGCATTTGAATGTCTTTTTTCGAAACAGAACGTACAAAAAACTCTAAAACAGCATATAACGATATGTTTTTGTTACCAGGAAATGAGGTCCGCTGTGTTATTCTGTAAAGCCATTTGATGGGTTTTGTTTCTAAAAATTTATTCCTTTTCATGTTTGGCAAATATACATTTCAGTTAATTAATTGAGCAAAAGATTTTTCAATTAAATAAAAAACAATTTTCTTAAAAACATAAATCTAAAATTTAAAATCAATTTTCGGTGATAATTTGTGGAAAAACTTAGTCGTTTTAATGGCGTTTTGTTTAGGTAAATAATTCACATAAGCATATATTTACAAACTATTTAAATCAAAATATTTTAAATCAATTTAATGGAAGATAAAAGCAATTATTCAGCCGACAATATTCAGGTATTAGAAGGTTTAGAAGCAGTTCGTAAGCGTCCTGCAATGTACATAGGTGATATAGGAGTTCGTGGTTTACATCACTTAGTTTATGAAGTGGTAGATAACTCCATTGATGAAGCCTTAGCTGGTTACTGTAAAAACATTACAGTTACCATTAATCCAGGTGAGTCAATTACAGTAGAAGATGACGGTCGTGGAATTCCAACTGGAATAATGACTAAAGAAAATAAATCAGCATTAGAGGTGGTAATGACTGTATTACATGCTGGTGGAAAATTTGATAAAGATACTTACAAAGTTTCTGGTGGTTTGCATGGTGTGGGTGTTAGTTGTGTAAATGCACTTTCCACTTTATTACGAGCTACTGTTTATGATGGGCGTGGAAAAATTCACCAACAAGAATACAGTTGTGGTAAACCACTTTACGATGTAAAAGTAATTGGAGAAACAGATAAAAGAGGAACTACCATTTATTTTGAACCAGATGCTACTATTTTTACTGAAGTAGTATTTAAATATGAAACTATTGCTGCACGATTGCGTGAATTATCGTTTTTAAATAAAGGAATTATTATACATTTAAACGATGATAGACCAGATGAAGATGGTAAAACAAAACATGAAACTTTCCATAGCGAAGGTGGATTAAAAGAGTTTGTTCTTTATTTAGATGGAACACGCGATAAAATTTTACCTGAACCAATTTATGTAGAAGGTGAAAAAAATGGCGTACCAGTTGAAGTTGCCATGATTTATAATAATGGTTATACCGAAAACTTACATTCATATGTAAATAATATCAATACCATTGAAGGTGGAACTCACGTAGCAGGATTTAGACGTGCGTTAACGCGTACTTTAAAAAACTATGCGGATAAGGAAGGTTTATTAAAAAATGTAAAAATAGAAATATCAGGCGATGACTTTAGAGAAGGTTTAACTGGAGTAATTTCAGTAAAAGTACAAGAGCCACAGTTTGAAGGTCAAACTAAAACTAAACTTGGTAATAGTGATGTTACTGGTGCTGTAGATCAATGTGTAGGCGAAATGTTGACTAATTATTTAGAAGAAAATCCTAAAGAAGCAAGACTTATAGTTCAAAAAGTAATATTGGCTGCGACTGCAAGAGCTGCTGCTAAAAAAGCCCGTGAAATGGTGCAACGTAAAGGTGCATTAACCGGAAGCGGATTACCAGGAAAATTAGCAGATTGCCAAGAAACAGATCCTGCACAATGTGAAATATATTTAGTGGAAGGAGATTCGGCTGGTGGAACTGCTAAACAAGGAAGAAATAGAGTATTCCAAGCCATATTGCCTTTACGTGGAAAAATATTAAACGTAGAAAAAGCAATGGAGCATAAAATCTACGAAAACGAAGAAATAAAAAATATGTTCACAGGTTTGGGTGTTACCATTGGAACTCCTGAAGATGCAAAAGCATTGAATTTAACAAAACTACGTTACCATAAAATTATCATTATGACGGATGCCGATGTGGATGGAAGTCATATTCGTACTTTGATTTTAACCTTGTTTTTCCGTTACATGAAAGAGTTATTGGAGTTTGGTTATGTTTATATAGCTCAACCACCTTTATATTTAGTAAAAAAAGGAAAAGACGAAGAGTATTGCTGGACTGAAGCGCAAAGAAGTGATGCAGTGTTAAGAATTGCCAAAGGCGCAAACCCCGACACAGTAGGAATTCAACGCTATAAAGGTTTGGGAGAAATGAATGCTGAACAATTATGGAGCACTACCATGAACCCTGATACTAGAACTTTGAAACAAGTAAATTTAGAAAGCGCAGTAGAAGCTGATAGAATTTTTAGTATGCTCATGGGCGATGAAGTTCCACCACGTAGAGAATTTATAGAAGCCAATGCGAAGTATGCTAAAATTGATGCTTAGTTTTTAATAAGCCGTTAGCAAATAACATAAAAAAGCCGTTTCATTCACTTGAAACGGCTTTTTTGTTTTAGTTATATTTTTGATTATTTAGATAATAAGTAAATAACCAAAATTAATCCAATAATAGCACCAATAATTATACTGAGAATAGTTACAGTTTGAGAAGAAAACATTTTACCAATTAATTTTAAAATCAATAATTGAAAACCAAAAATTGGAATGATATAAAATACAAAAGCAAACCAATTTGATAATTGCAACATCCATTTAAAATTGTAATATCCTTCATCTATATAAAACAAAAATAAGGTAATAATTACTGAACTCGCCAATAAAATATATGCTTGTTTGTTTGATTTTGTTTGAATGGAATTCATAAATATATTTTAAGATTTTATAATTCAAACCTGACAGATTTTTAAAACCTGTCAGGTTTAAATTTACTTCAACTTCGCTTTCAAATATGGAGCAGTATAACTCTTTTTATTATTTATTAAATCTTCGGGTAAGCCAGCAAAAACAAGGTATCCACCTTCATCGCCAGCTTGCGGACCAAGGTCAACAATATAATCGGCACACTTAGCCACATCCATATTATGTTCAATTACTATAATGGTATGCCCTTGGTCAATTAATGCGTTAAACGAAGTCAATAATTTATTGATATCGTTAAAATGTAAACCAGTAGTTGGCTCATCAAAGATGAATAATACGTGTTCTGAACTTGCACGTTTACCGAGGAACGAAGCCAGCTTTACTCGTTGTGCTTCTCCCCCACTTAATGTGTTGCTACTTTGCCCTAATTTTATATAACCCAAACCAACATCGCTTAATGGTCTAATTTTATTGGCAATGGTGGTTTCATCATGAAAAAACTCCAAGGCTTCATCTACACTCATTTTAAGCAATTCACTGATGTTTTTATCGTTGTGTTTTGCATCCAAAACTTCCTCTTTAAACCTTTGCCCATGGCAATCCTCGCATAACAAATGAATATCGGCCATGAACTGCATTTCAATGGTTACTTCGCCTTCACCTTGGCAAGTTTCGCAGCGACCACCTTCTACGTTAAAACTAAAATGTTGGGGTTTGAATCCGCGTGCTTTTGAAATGGGTAATTGCGAGTATAAATCTCTGATAGCATCGTATGCTTTAATATAAGTAATGGGATTACTTCTGCTCGATTTTCCAATTGGATTTTGATCCACCATTTCTATTTGAGTAATGGTTTTTATATCGCCACTGATGCTTTCATGCGCACCTGTTTTTTCGCCACTGTAATTACCCAAATGTTTTTGAATAGCAGGGTATAAAATCTTTTTTATTAAAGTAGTTTTTCCACTTCCCGAAACACCTGTAACCACCGTAAATGCATGCAAAGGGAATTTTACATCAAAGCCTTTTAAGTTATGTTGTCTTGCACCTTTTATTTCTATAAAATCTTTCCACTTTCTGCGCTTGCTTGGTACTTCTATTTTTTTAACACCAGAAAGAAATTTACCAGTTAAACTATTGGTATCATTTTTTATAAAATCAATATTTCCTTGCGAAACTTTTTCGCCACCATGAATTCCCGCCAAGGGACCAATGTCAATGATTTCATCGGCTGTTTGCATAATTTCTTCATCGTGCTCCACAACTACCACCGTATTACCAATATCTCGTAATTTTTGTAGTACCTTTATTAAATTTTCTGTATCGCGTGGATGTAAACCAATGCTTGGTTCATCTAAAATATACAAGGAACCTACCAAACTTGAACCCAATGATGTAGCCAAATTAATGCGTTGCGTTTCGCCTCCACTTAAGGTATTTGAAAGTCTGTTTAACGACAAATAACCCAAACCTACATTTTGTAAAAAGTTTAAGCGATTGCTTATTTCAAGCAAAATTCGATTGGCAATTTTCTGATGTGTTTCTGATAATTTTAAATTTTTAAAATAATCTACACAATCGTCAATGCTCATTAACAAAAGCACCGAAAGACAAGCAGATTTGCTTTCACCTTGAAAATAATATATTTGTTTAGTTTTATTTTCATTCACCAATTTAACAAAATTAGCATCGCTGCGCAATCTTGTTCCTTTACAATCAGGGCAAGTAGTTTTACCACGGTAACGCGCTAACATTACACGGTATTGAATTTTATACGTTTGTTTTTCTAAGTCTTTAAAAAAACCATCTAATCCCAACCAATCTTTTCCACCATGCCATAGAAAATCTTTTTGCGATTCATTCAATTCAAAATAAGGCCTATGAATTGGGAAATCATTTTTCCTGGAAATCTGTACAAACTGATGTTTCCATTCTTGCATTTTCTCGCCTTTCCATGGTACAATGGCATCTTCAAATATGGATAAACCTTTATCAGGCACTACCAAATCTTCATCTATTCCAATTACATTTCCCAAACCTTCGCATGTTTTACAAGCTCCAAAAGGATTATTGAAACTAAATAAATTGACACTTGGCTCTTCAAATTTTTGTCCGTCTAATTCGAAACGATTGTTAAATAAAAAATCTTTTTTGTTTTCATTTTCATCAATGGTATGCAAAGTACATTCACCCGAACCTTCAAAAAAAGCAGTTTGAATAGAATCAGAAATGCGGTTTAAAAAGTCTTCATCATTTTGTTGCACCGCAAAACGGTCAATCACTAAAAACAATTTTGTTTTTGATTTTACGGTCTTTTTTAATAAGTCATCATCATTCAAAAAGTCTTCAATGTCGAGCATTTTTTCATTTAAAAACAAGCGATTGAATCCTGTTTGTAAAAACACTTCTAATTGTTTTCTTAATTCATTTTCCTTGTCAATAATTGCTACCAATAAATAGGCTTTGGTGTTTTGGGGCAATGCTAAAATATGTTGCACCACATCGTCAATGGAATGGCGTTTTACCATATTGCCACTGATGGGTGAAAATGTTACGCCAATTCTTGCAAAAAGAAGTTTTAAATAATCGTAAATTTCGGTAGAAGTAGCAACAGTTGATCGCGCATTTCGGGTATTAACTTTCTGTTCAATGGCAATGGAAGGCGAAATACCATGAATATAATCTACATCAGGTTTATTCATTTTACCCAAAAATTGCCTTGCGTAAGCCGATAAACTTTCTACGTACCTACGTTGTCCTTCAGCGTAAAGCGTATCAAAAACCAAACTCGATTTGCCTGAACCTGAAACCCCTGTAACTACTGTTAATTTATTTCGCTTAATCTTTACATCAATATTTTTAAGATTGTGTGCACGTGCGCCTTTGATGATAATTTCCTTGTTGTTTGTCTGACTCATTTATATAAAACCAACACAAAATTACTCAAAAAGTTCAGAAGATTTTGTAATATTTTTGGAGGGCAGCTAACGGCTGGCTTCTAGAAGCTAGCATTGGTAATTATTCGTTAAATTTCGCACTAGATAATTGGGTTAAATAAATGTAAAAAAGTTTAAATAATACAATATGATAGAAAACTATACATTTCACTTTTCAAATGTTGTTTTATGTGGTAAACATTTTTAAAATAACACTTATATTCATATAATTTCGCAGTAATAATTATATAAAAATGGCATCATTTAAAGTAAAAGGTGGAAACCAATTAAGAGGTGAATTAATTCCTCAAGGAGCTAAAAACGAAGCATTGCAAATTATAAGTGCGGTGCTTATTACTGAAGAAAAAGTAATCATTGAAAATATTCCCAATATTAGAGATGTAATTAAATTAATAGAACTACTGGCTGATATGGGCGTGGTAGTAGAAAAAATAAATGAGGATACTTATTCTTTCATTGCCAAAAATGTAAATTTGGAATATCTTTTAAGTGATGAATTTAAAAAGAAAGGCGCAAGTTTACGTGGTTCTGTGATGATTATTGGACCGCTTTTAGGTCGCTTTGGAAAAGCATTTATTCCTGAACCAGGTGGCGATAAAATTGGTCGCAGACATTTAGACACTCACTTCCGTGGATTTGAAGCTTTGGGCGCTCGTTTTGATTATAACCACGATGAAAAGTTTTATAGCATTGATGCAAAAAACTTATTAGGAAACTACATGGTTTTGGATGAAGCCTCAGTTACTGGAACTGCCAATATTTTAATGGCGGCAGTGTTATCCAAAGGTAAAACTACCATATACAATGCTGCCTGCGAACCTTATTTGCAACAGCTTTGCAAAATGCTAAATAGCATGGGTGCAAAAATTACCGGTGTTGGTTCTAATTTATTAGTAATTGAAGGCGTAAATAGTTTGGGTGGCTGCACTCACCGAATGTTACCCGACATGATAGAAATAGGAAGCTTTATTGGTTTAGCAGCTGCCACCAATTCTGAAATTACTATTAAAAATTGTTCTATTCCATCACTTGGAAACATTCCTAAAATATTTGGACGAATGGGTATTCAAATGGAATTTAGAGGCGATGATATTTTTATTCCACAACAAGATTCTTACAAAATTGAAAGCCTTATTAATGGTTCTATGTTAACCATTAGAGATGGCATTTGGCCAGCCTTTACCCCCGACTTAATTTCAATTGCATTGGTTACAGCAAGCCAAGCTAAAGGTTCCGTTTTAATTCATCAATGGATGTTTGAAAGCCGCCTTTTCTTTGTAGATAATTTGATAGACATGGGTGCTAAAATTATTTTATGCGATCCACACAGAGCAGTGGTAATTGGTAGTAACAGGGAACAAAAATTACGTGGCATTACCATGAGCAGCCCCGATATTAGGGCTGGAGTAGCTATGCTTATTGCGGCTTTAGCAGCCGAAGGAACTTCTACCATTAATAATATAGAACAAATAGACAGAGGATATCAATTTATTGATACGCGTTTAAATACCATTGGTGCTGACATTACCCGAATTGATTAAAAATAAAATTACATATGGAATTGTATTAGGTTTTGCTATGATTAGTTTAAACTTTTTAATAGATAAAGAACCTGAAATTGGAAGCCAGTGTCCTGATTTTTCGGGTAAATTATATAACAACAAAGATTTTAATATTAAGCAATTAAAAGGCAGTTATACACTCATTCAGTTTTGGGCTAGTTGGGACTTACCTTCTTTAACGAACAATTTGGATTTAACAACTACCTATTTAAAGTACAAAGACAATAAGTTTATTGATGGTAAAAAATTCAATATTGTAAGCATAAGCATTGACCAAAAACAAGAAACTTACCATGTGGTAATGGCTCGCGAAGTGTATCCTTGGCCTTATTTTATTTGTGACTTCAATGGATGGAAAAGTACCTTGATTGATTCGTTCCAAGTTGAATTGATTCCCACCAATTTTTTACTCAACCCCAAAGGAGAAATCATTGCTAAAAATCTTTATAAAGATGATTTAGAAACTGAGTTGAAGAAGTATTTGAATAAGTAGTTGTCAGATGATGGTTTTCAGTTGATAGACCATAGTTTGTATTTTAAAAAAAATCAAGCCCTTTTGATGAATTGGAAATTTAAAATAATAAAATACATTTGTTAAAATAAGTATTACAAAACACATTCTTATCTCTACAATATGGATAGATAAGGATTAAAATGGATCCTTATAAACAAGTTAGCGGTCAGTTTGCGATAATTTAATAAAAAAATTCTATAAGAAATGAAAAAAATAATTTCGCTAATTATATTTGGTTGTATAATAACATCAATACAAGCACAACAAACAACTGCTTCAGCAGGTGGTAATGCTTCAGGTATCGGAGGAACATTTTCATATAGCATAGGACAAGTTATTTATACTTATATTTATAGTTCAGATGTTATAGTAGCACAAGGTGTTCAACACCCATTCGAAATCTCAACATTAGGTTTTGATAACTACCAAATAAATCTTGTTATGCAGACATATCCCAATCCAACAAAAGATTATTTGTTACTAAATGTACATTCCATTGATTTGTCAAATATAATATTTCAACTTTATGATTTAAATGGAAGACTAATTGAAACAAGAACTATTTTTAACCCAATAGAAACGATCTGTATGGTGAATTTACCGAGTTCTGTTTATTTTTTAAAAGTAACAAACAACAACAAAGAAGTAAAGTCATTTAAAATCATTAAAAACTAAAATACCATGAAAAAAATTTATTCAATAATACTAGGAATTTTATTAACAGCGAGTGTATTTGCCCAAGCACCACAAAAAATGAGTTATCAGGCCGTTGTTCGTAACAGTAGCAATGCACTAATTGTATCAACTCCAATAGGAATGAAAATAAGTGTAATTCAAGGCAGTGTAAATGGCACAATAACTTATAGCGAAACTCAATTACAAAACACTAACATAAACGGTTTAGTGAGTATAGAAATTGGGACGGGAACTCCAGTTACAGGAACATTTCCGAATATTAATTGGGCAAATGGACCTTATTTTATTAAATTAGAAATTGATCCAAGCGGGAGTACAAATTACTCCGTACAAGGTATAACAGAGCTAATTAGTGTTCCATATGCATTGTATAGCGGAAACGCACAAGTTAGTGGCTTTAGTCACTACATTGGAGAAGCATTTAATGGTGGAGTAATTTATTATCTATACAAAGGAAGTGATGGATTAGAACATGGTCTAATAGTTTCAACTACAGAAAGCTTAGCTCAATGGCAAAGCACCTCAACTTTAGTTAACGCAAACCGAAGTTGGGATGGTGCTTATAACACTTCTTTAATGACATTAAGCCCTGCTGCAAATTACATTGCATCGCTAGGTCCAAATTGGTATTTGCCTAGTCTTGATGAACTAATATTATTGCATCATAGTCGCTTCGAAGTAAACAAAGCACTGTTTAATAACAGCCAAACTTTATTATCACTGTCGCTCTATTATTATAGTAGCACTGAGTACTCCAATAACGAAGCTTTTGGATTCGATTTCATGACTGGTTACTCAACTAATATTCCAAAGTCTTCTCTAAACTATGGTGTTCGTGGTGTTAAATCATTTTAGTCAATTCGCAGTAATCTGAAAAAGTAACAATAAACCTTCTATCCTTAGTCTTAAGCCAAGCTTTGCGAGTAGCGACTATGGATTTAAAATGAGTAGAAAGTTTCCAGACTCCTTTTGATAGCCCGTGTCAGAGACACTACATTCATTAACTATCCGTATAGCGCTGCGCTAACTATAAAGATATTGGCAAAAGAGGCGGTTCAGTTCTCCGCAAAAACATTTGTAGTTTATGGAAATTTAGTTCACTGCAACTATATTTGTGGTGGCAGTCACCAACATCTTGTAGTTGCCAAAAGTTATAAATATATAATAGCTATTTAAACTTAAAATATGAAAAATATGAAACAGATTATTCTATCAATCGCAATTATTCTAGTAATTACATCTTGTAAAAAAGATAGTATTTTAACAACATCACAAACAAATAATGTACTGATGTTGAAAGTTGATTATCTCACCAATAATTTTGAGGGCGGAAAAGAATTTAGTTATTCCAATAATTCTAGTACTTTTACTATCACAAAGGAATATAAAGCACCTGGAGACTTTGGTAATATTAAATTAATTTATCAAGAATTGAATGAAACAATATTTGATGGAAGTATTATTTGGATGGGCACAGGTAAGATTTCAGTACCTCAAAACATTTTAAATGCAAATCAATTTAATTTTGTTAATACAAATGATACAATTATCCCTGTTGCAGGATTTGAAAATGTTTTTAATATTGGAAATCAAACATATGATTACAGTTTAGTTTGGAACTCAGTACAAAAATTGATCAAAGTAAGAGACTACTTAAATTCAAATCCAAATGGCCAAGTAAAATTATTCCTTTATACACCAAGTGTAGGTGTTGGAAATCCTGCTGATTGGGACTGGATTATCTATTTAAAGAATTAGTAAAATACTTCTGCCAATATGTGGGTTTTACAAAATTGGCGGTTCATTGCAACACATCAACATTTAAGATCAAATATTTGATAAATTTTTTTAACCGTCTGACGCCTTGCCACGCATTTCCGCTGCGCAATCGTCTGACGTTAGTTGAGTGACAGGTTATTTTAAATATACCTTTTATAAGAAAAACAATATTCTGACAATGGTATCTCCCCTGTTTTCAGTATGGTTCGGCAGGCTCACCATGACACAAAACAATGGTTTCTCATCTCTCGAACTCTCATCTCTCGAACTCTCGAACTCTCATCTCTCAACACCCACTTTTCATCTTTCACTTCTCAAAATTCATACTTCATAATTTATACTTCAAAATTTCTTTGTCACCCTGAGTGGAGTCGAAGGGCAACATCCAAAATTCAACATTCAAAATTCAACATTACTTTAGTCTTCATAATCATCCACGTTAAATTGTTCAGTGGTTTTACTCGAGGTTGCTACCATTTTCATAATACCATCTAACTCTTGCGCAGTAAAGTCGCGCCATTCGCCCAATTTTAAATTTTTAAGACCAATGTTCATGATCCTAACTCGTTTTAGTTTTCGCACTTCATAACCACAAAAACTACACATTCTGCGTATTTGTCGGTTCAAACCTTGGGTCAAAATAATTTTGAAAACAAAAGTACTCAGCATTTCTACTTGACATTTATGGGTAACAGTTCCAAGCATTGGAATGCCATTACTCATGCGTTCCAAAAACTTTTCGTTAATGGGCTTATCTACCGTAACTATGTATTCTTTCTCGTGGTTATTACCAGCTCTTAGAATTTTATTGACAATATTTCCATCATTGGTCAAAAAAATCAAACCTTCGCTTTCCTTGTCTAAACGGCCAATGGGAAACATGCGTTTGGGATGATTGATGTATTGAATGATGTTATTTTTTATTTTTAATTCAGTAGTACAAATTATACCAACTGGTTTATTAAATACAATGTATATATCGTTGGCAACTGTTTTTAATTTTTCACCATCAACTTTTACTACATCACCGGGATTTACTCTATTGCCAAGCTTAGCAATTTTATTATTAATGGTTACGCGTTCTTCTACAATGTATTTTTCAGCTACTCGCCTCGAACACATACCTGTATCGCTAATGAATTTATTAATGTTTATTCCAGTTTGATTTGTGTTATCCATCCGTTTCAAAAATAATTATTCTATCAAATTATTTAGCCATTTAAAAAGTATTTTTTATATTGATACTGTTTATCTTATTTTTGGTGATATATATTACATGAAAAAACTTTTATTATTTCTGTGCTTACTTCAATTAATGGCTTGCGACAGCTCTTTAAAGTTTGTTCAAATTGCCGATAAACAAGCAACAGAAGCTAATTACAGCGATGCTGCCGATAATTATTATACCGCATTTTTTATCAATCCCAAAAATACCAAAGCTAAATTGGGCTTACAAAAGAGTGCACAAATGGTGCTTGACGCAAAGTTCAGTGCATTTGCCAAACATGTAGTTTCGGTTGATAATGAAGATGCTTTAAGACAATATAATTACTGTAAAGATTATTTCAATCATTTAAAAAACATTGGCATTGAACTGAATTGGCAAACACTTTACGACCAACTTTACGAGGAAACCAAGCAAGAATTTATTGGCAAACAATATGATATTGGACTTGACCTAATAAAGGAAAACAAATTTGACAAAGCAGAATTAGCTTTTGATAGAATTTTAGAATTTGATAGCAGTTATAAAAATGTGTCTGTGTTACGTATTCAAAGTGTGGTAGAACCTTTATACAATCAAGGGGTAAAATACTTAGAGGTAAAAAATTACAAATCTGCCTACAAAGTTTTTAATCAGGTTTCAAGTTTTGATAAAACTTATAAGCAAACTATGCAGTTATTAAATGAATCCTTACAAAAAGCAAGTTTGCCCATTGCAGCTATTTTAGTGAGCAAAAAAACATTTGTCAATCAAGAAGACAATTCATTTTACCAGCTTTTGATAAAAGGATTAGGCAATTCAAAGAACCCTTTTTTGAAAATAATAGACCGTAATAATTTAGAAAATCTATTGAAAGAAAAAGCATTTGGAATTACTGAAATTATAGATGCAGAAACAGCTAGCAAAGCTGGAAAATTAATTGGTGCAAAGTATTTTTTATTGATAGATGTTAATGAAGTAGTTTTTGATGAAATGAAGCCAACTACCACTGTTGAAACTGCATACGAATCGTTTAGCCAGCGAGTGGTCAATGAAACAGGCGATGCACAATCGGTGATTAAATTTAAAAAAGTAAATTACAAAGAAACCAAGCAATACCGAAAAGTAGCAGCTAAGGTTTCTTATCAATTGGTTTCGGTTCAAAGCGGACAAATAGTTTCATCGGAAGTTTTTAGCGATGAAGCATTTGATGTTCATATTTATGCACGTTATGATGGCAATAAAGATAATTTATATCCAAACTTACCCGCAGGGAATTTTATGCCAACTGCACCCAAAGAATGGACTGATAAGTTTTATGAATTAAACCGAAGTTTAGCCAGCCAGCAAACACTAGCCGATAAAACTTACGAAGCCATTAGCCTTAAAATTATTGACGATATTAATTTGTATATGGAACAGTGATAGTTGATAGTTGATAAGTGTATGAATCAAATTGATAGGTATAAACTTATGGTAATATTATTCCTTAATAAATTTACTATTTAGTTTAGCATCAAAAGCATCAATTACATGAATAAAATAAATTCCTGTGTTTAATTCATCTATTGTTATTTCAGTTTCATTTGTTTTAGTGTTTTCTATAATTACTTTTTTAACTAATTTTCCAAATAAATCGTAAATATATATTTCTTTAACGGGTGTTTCTGTTAAAATGTTTAGCTTATTAACTGCAGGATTTGGATATAATTTTACATTCAAATTCCTTTCCTTTTTTGTAAAATTATTAACAGCAGTTTTTGCAAAATGACACTCCTTATCATCATCCCTATAATTAAAAGTGTGTGTTCCTCTCAAACTATCGCTATAGCATATTAATCGGTCATATATGCTTCCACCTCCATTTTCATTTCCTTTACAAATTTGATAATTAATTTGAGGAAAAGGACATCGAATTGAACCTATATTTTTTACAATAGTTCCTATAAAAAATTTTCTATCCCATGATGTATAATAAACATCAAAAATTACATTTTCAAATGTATCTTTCAATATTTTAGATACTTTTATGGTATCTGTTTTAGGATAAGTTGAATCAGACTGGCAAATTTGTCTTGAATTACCTATTACAAATTCATCGTTTAGTTGAGGGTTGAATGAATAAATAAACTTAAAATCACTGCTTAGTTTATCAAGCAAAAAAACGCTATCATTTGAGTTATAAAAAAATTCAACTCCTGCTTTTTCTATATATCTAGCGGTTTGTGTTCCTCCTGGACCTATTATTCTTATAAAACTTACATTTAGTTTCTTCGCATTTTTATTTAAAATCAAAGTGTCTTTTTCATAGCTATATTGTAAATATAAAGATTCCGTGGCTGTTACCATTTTGTATAACCAAGTAGCACCGGGTGGACACCAAGGTAAAGTATCTTGTACAATTTGCGATTTTACTTGTCCAATAATTGAAAATAAAACGAGAATGAGAATAATTTTTTTCATAGTCTTGTTAACTTAATAATTTATTTAATTCAAAACTACACTTAATAATTTGAAATAAATTAATAAAAACCAACTAATTTTATCATTCAATAATATAACTTTGTAATCTTTAAATATTGTAATTATTTAATCAATCAACTCATGAGATATAGCATCATTTTAGCTTTTACAAGTTTTGTTTTTTTTGCTTGTGGCAATGACAACGAACCCAAAAAAGCGGTAGAAGATAACAACGGAATTAGTGTAGCGGTAGATGAAAGTTTACGCCCTGTGATTGAAGCCGAAGAAATGGTTTTTGAATCAATCAACGATCAAAAAAAAATAGATTTTATATACACTAATCCAACTGAAGCCATGCGCCTAATGCTTGCCGACAGCTGTAAATTAGCCATTATTCCTCGCAGGGCCACTGCTGCTGAACAAACAGCAATAGACCAAGAACAATACAAGTTTTCGCAAATAAAAATCGCCATTGATGCCTTGGCATTTATTGTAAATAAGGAAAATACTGATACCATTTTTACTGTCAATCAAATCAAACAATTAATGGATGGAACTGCTACCGATTGGAGTCAAATATTTAGTAAAAATAAACTCGGTAAACTGCAAGTAGTTTTCGATAATCCAGGTTCGGGTGCTACGCAATATTTTAAAGATTCGTTATTGAATGGAAAAGATTTAGCCAAACATTGTTTTGCGGTAAATACTAATCCGGAAGTGATAGACTATGTAGAAAAAAACAAAAATGCCATTGGAATTATAGGCCTAAATTGGATAAGTGATAAGGACGATAGCAAAATGAAAGGCTTTTTGAACAGAATAAAAGTGGTAGATATTATTCCAAGAAAAATTACTTATGAATCGTTAACCTATAAACCCATTCAGGCCAATGTGGCCATTAGGCAATATCCTTTTTGTAGAGAAATATTTGTAATAGGCAGACAAGCAAGTTTAACTTTGGGTAATGATTTTATCAATTACATTGTTGGCGACCAAGGTCAACGCATTATTTTAAAAGCAGGTTTGGTTCCGGCTAAAGCGCCCATTAGAATATTACAAATAACCAAATAGTGTCTACAAGAAACTTCCAATTTCTTCGTTATGCTTGTTATAAAAATGGTCATTTGCGAAAAGCAAACTCCCATTTTTCTACCTTCGCAAGCCTCGAACTTGAAACTTTCTAATCAGCCACTTTATTTTCGTTTAAAAATTAAAAAATATAAAATGCAAACAGCATCTATTTATAAAACAGTTAATCAAACCGACATTCAGTTTTTTGAAAGTATAGTTGGCAAAAACTTTGTTTTAGTTCAAAGTGAAGACAAGCAAAATTACACCCACGATTATACTGAGGACCTCAGTTTTATGCCCGATGTGGTCATCAAACCAAGTAATGAATTAGAAGTTTCCGCTATTTTAAAATATTGCAATGAGCAACATATCATTGTTACTCCCAGAGGTGCTGGAACTGGATTAAGTGGTGGTGCATTAGCAGTTCATGGCGGGGTAATTATAACCATGGAACGATTCAATAAAATTATCAAAATTGATGAGAGAAATTTTCAAGCTACGGTTGAACCTGGAGTAATCAATGAAGCATTTCAACAAGCAGTTATTGAAAAAGGTTTGTTTTATCCGCCCGATCCTGCCAGCAAAGGAAGTTGTTTTTTGGGTGGAAACTTAGCGCATAGCAGTGGTGGTCCAAGGGCTTTAAAGTATGGCACTACACGCGATTATGTGTTAAATATTCAAGTGGTTTTGGCCAATGGTGAAATTATTTGGACAGGTGCTAATACCTTAAAATATTCAACAGGATATAACCTTACACATTTAATGATTGGCAGCGAAGGAACATTGGGAATTATTACCAAAATGGTTTTAAAATTAATTCCATATCCAACTCAAACATTACTGATGTTAGCACCATTTAACTCGCCCGAAAATGCTTGCGAAGCGGTAGGTGCCATATTTAGAGCAGGCTGCAATCCATCAGTTTGTGAGTTTGTAGAACCCGATGGATTCAAACTTTCGGCTGCTTTGATAAATATTAATTTTGAAATTCCAGCATCGGTTGGTGCCTATTTATTAATAGAAGTAGATGGCAATAACATGGATGTGATGATGCTAGAATGTGAGGCCATTAGCAATGTACTTTATGCGCATGAAAGTGAGGAAGTATTATTTGCTGAAAGCTCAGAACAGAAAGAATATTTTTGGAAATTACGCAGAAGTATTGGCGAAGCCACCAAACATAATAATACTTACAAAGAAGAAGATACCGTAGTTCCAAGAGCTGAATTACCCTTGTTATTTAAAGGAGTAAAGGAAATTGGTGAAAAATATAATTTCAGAACCATCTGTTACGGTCATGCAGGCGATGGTAACTTACATGTAAACATTTTAAAAGACGATTTGAGTGATGAATATTGGAACAACAATATTGATCCTGGCATTGTTGAAATATTTGAATTGTGTAAAAAACTAGGCGGAACCATTAGTGGCGAACATGGCATTGGCTATGTTCAAAAAAAGTTTATGCCCATTATGTTTTCCGAAAATCACCTGAACCTAATGCGCCAAATCAAACTGGCCTTTGACCCAAATTTGATTTTAAATCCTGGTAAGATTTTTTAGAATTTTAAACTGGCTGCTAGCGGCTATCAAATTAGTTAAAAAAAATGCTTCTATAAAGACAGCCTCAATAGGTAATGTCACATTGAGCGGAGTCGAAATGTTTTTTAAACGAGTGTATTAATTTCTCGACTCCGCTCCAAATGACTTCCATTTTAAAACTTTTGAGACAGCCTTTTTTTATTTAATATTCGAATTCCGAATTTATTTTTTCGAATTTATTAATTGACTAATCCTCATTAATCATGTTCCAAAGTTTATCTTTTAGTTCATCAATATGAAAGTTTGAAGCAGAACTAATAAATATACTTGGCACTTTTGGCAACGATTTTTTGATTGCTTTTAATTCTTCAGGACTTACCAAATCGCATTTGGTAATAGCTAACAAACGTTTTTTATCAATTAACTCTTTGTTATATTGCTTCAGCTCGTTGAGCAATATTTTATATTCACCTTTAATGTCTTCGCTGGTAGCAGGAACCATAAAAAGCAAAGTTGCATTTCGTTCAATATGGCGAAGGAAACGAGTTCCTAAACCTTTGCCTTCATGCGCTCCTTCAATAATTCCAGGTATATCGGCTACCACAAAACTTTGGTATTCGCGGTGTTTTACTATTCCTAAATTAGGAACTAAAGTTGTAAAAGGATAATCAGCAATTTCGGGTTTTGCAGCAGTAATCACTGAAAGTAAAGTAGATTTACCAGCATTTGGAAATCCAACTAAACCAATATCTGCCAATACTTTTAACTCTAAAACTTTCCATTCTTCTTTTCCGTCTTCGCCAGGTTGGGCGTATCTTGGATTTTGGTTCACCGAGTTTTTAAAATGATGATTTCCCAATCCACCTCTTCCACCTTTTAAAATAACAAATTCTTGTCCAGCTTCAGTAATTTCAGCTAAAACTTCATTAGTTTCAACATCTTTAGCTACTGTTCCAAGTGGCACTTCTATGTATTCATCTTTTCCCTGTGAGCCGCTTCTTAATCCAGCATCACCGTTTCCACCAGGTTCAGCAATTACGTGCTTACGGTATTTTAAATGAATTAATGTCCATGCATTGGTGCTTCCCCTTAGAATAATATTTCCTCCACGTCCACCATCACCACCATCAGGTCCACCTTTTGCTGTATGTTTATCACGCATAAAATGCATTGCTCCCTTCCCCCCTTTGCCACTTCGGCAACATATTTTTACGTAATCTACAAAATTTGAATCTGACATGTTTTAATTATTGAAAAGTTATTGAATTACAAAAATTACAAAGTTGTTTGTTTTTTTGTATAGGTTGTTTTTATTTTTCGAATTTAAAAATTCGAATTTATTTAGTTGATAAAGCAATTTCATTGCATAATAATGCAAAAATCTCTTCTATTTCTCCTAATCCATTAATACCTCTATACTTATTTTGCGCAGCATAAAAATCCTTAACGGGCATGGTTTTATTATTGTATTCGTCAATTCTATTTTGAATAATTTCGGGATTTTGATCATCTACTCTGCCGCTTTCTTTTCCTCTTAGAAGTAAACGTTTTTTCAATTCTTCTTCTTCTACTTCTAACGCTAACATAGAAGTTATAGCGGTATTTTTGCTTTGCAATAAATTATCTAAAGCAGCAGCTTGCGCTTGTGTACGAGGAAAACCGTCAAAAATAAAACCTTTTGCATCAGGTGATTTATCTAATTCAGATGCTAACATATTAATAGTTACTTCATCAGGAACTAGTTTGCCTTCATTCATAAAGCTTTGAGCTAATTTACCCAATTCAGTTTCGCCTTTAATATTTGCTCTAAATATATCGCCAGTCGATAAGTGAACTAAATGATATTTAGCAATTAATTTCTCAGATTGTGTTCCTTTTCCTGCACCCGGAGGGCCAAATAATACAATATTTAACATAGTAGTTTTTAAATAATTATGGGCGAATTTCAATAAAAGTAAGCAATGAAACCAATTATATTTATTTTTGATGATAAAAATTTCTAAATGTCAGTGTTCAAAAATTACCAAATAGCCAATGTATCAGCAGTTTCAGCTAAAATAATTGATTTGGCAAAAGATTATAAAATATGGACTTTTAAGGGTGAAATGGGTGCTGGAAAAACCACTTTGATAAAATCTATCTGTAAAACCTTGGGTGTAATTGACGAAGTTAGCAGTCCTACTTTTTCATTGGTGAATGAATATATAACCCAAAATGGTAAAACTGTTTATCATTTTGACTTTTACAGAATAAAATCAATCAACGAAGCATACGACATGGGAATTGAAGAATATTTTGAAAGCGGAAATATTTGTTTAATAGAATGGCCCAATATGGTTGATGAAATTCTATTGAATGAAAAAACATTCGATTTGTTTATTTCAATAAATGATAATAAAAGAAGTATTCAAATCAAAGAAAAGAATTAGTTAAGGCGTGTGGCTTAATATATTTTCAGCTTTTACTATTCTGAAAATTTTCCATGTTTCAATTGATATGTTAAACACAGCAAATGCGCTTGGTTTAAATTCAATGATTTCATTTCCACTCATCATAGCAACCATCGCAGCAATGGTAGGATTATGCCCAACAATAATAACAGTTTTTACTTTTTCATCATTCAAACTTCTTAACACATGAATGTAAGCATCAGCATTTGCTTCATAAATTTCATTGATAGACTGAATTTTATTTTTATCAATGTCAAAATTTTCAGCAATAATTTTGGCTGTTTTTAAAGTTCTTTTAGCCGAACTTGTAACAATTAAATCAATCTTTTTGATTTTTTTTATGAGTATTTTTGCTGCAATATCAGCATCAGACTTACCCCTATCAGTTAGCTTTCTTTCAAAATCAGAAATTTCGAAATTACCTTGTTCAGCTTTTGCATGGCGCATTAAAATAATTGTTTTCATATTTGATAGCAATTTAATTGTCAATTATTTCTTCAGCAACATTACTATCACTTATCAGGTTTTCATTTCTTGATTTTCTATTTTTGTGTTTCTTTTTTTTTATTAATCCAGTACTTTTTTCATCACCTGCTTTAACAAAACCTTTTGAAATTAAAATTACCCACGCTGAAACAAATAAAACTCCTCCAATTGGTGTTAACGCTCCTAACCATGTATAACTTTCATCTCCCCAAATAGTGCGAGTAGCCAATAAATAAAGACTTCCAGTAAAAAAAATAATTCCACTTAAAAACAAAAACATGGTTAAATCTAATATGTTCTGATGAAATTTTCTGTTTGATAATGAAATAAAGGAGATTGCCATAGCATGGTAAAACATATATTTTGTTCCAGTATCAAAAGTAACAATATCAGCAGGCTCAATCATTTCTTTTAAAATATGACTGGCAAATGCGCCCATAAAAACACAAAAAGCTGCAATACCAAAACCGGTTTTAACATATATGTTGTTGTTCTTATTCATTATGGTTATTATTAATTAAATATGTGAACAAATAACATCAATAATATTTTAAATACAAATTATTTTTGTTCAATTAAATATTTATGAACAGAAATTTCCTAACAGGTATTATTGTAACAGCTATTTTAACCACGGTTTTTTTAGTGGTATTTTATTTTTCAGAAATTAACACAAAGTCAATTCATGCTATCAATGTATTGCCCAAAAATACAGTATTAGCCATAGAAATCAATAATATTAATCATCAATTCAAACAATTAAATCAACAACTTTTTTGGCAACAATTAACTAATAACAAAAGCATTGGTGATGCTAATAATAACTTATTATATCTTGATAGTATACTTAATTTTGAAAGTAATTTAAAAGACTGGAAAGAAAATGAAAATATGGTTATTTCGTTCCATGCATTTGCCAATAAATCGATAGATGAATTGGTTTTAATTGAAACCAAGAAAAAAATTGAAATTACAGAAATTAGTAAATGGATTTATGAATCAAATAAAAGCAGTTTAATGTTAAGTAAACGCAAATTTGAAAATAATTTGATTTATGATTTTATAGATTTTAAAACTCAAAAGAAATTTAGTATAGCTTATAAAAATAAAATTTTTGCTATATCAACTAATGGCCAATTAATAGAGGAAACGTTAGACAATATAGGAAATGAAAACGTATATAAAATTTCTTCTTTAGATAAATTAAGTTTCGTAAAAAGTTTGGGTAACTATAACTTGTTTGTAAATTATAAAAACATTCCGCTTTTTTTAAATTCATTCCTTGATTTATCAAAAATGAAAGCGCTTGAAAAAATTTCAAACATGGCTAATTGGTCTGCCTTTGGAGTGAATACAACCAATAATAGTATTCAACTAAAAGGAGTAAGTATTACCGATGAAGTTAAATTTCAGTTCTTTGATTGTTTTAACAATATGACTGCTCAAGAGCAAACATTTAAGAAATTACTTCCTATTAATACCAGCTATTTCTTAGGAATTAACTATAGTAATGAAAAAATATTTTCTCAAAACTTAAAAGAATTTTATACAGTAAATAAAATTGATACAAGAAATAATATTAGAGACAGTATCAATAAAGTTAAAGAAAATTTAAATTTATATACGCAAATCATTGAAAATTTTGGCAATGAAATAGCACAAGTAAATATAAGCAACCCACAATTAAGTTTTGATAGCTGTGAGGTGCTAGTAATAAAATTAAAAAATAAAAGTAATTTAATCAATCAACTAAAAGCTATAACAATAATTGATAGCGTTAAGGTTGATAGTTTTATATTAAAAACACCTGATTTATATAAAATTAATCTGCAAAATTATTTTGATTATACATGGGGAAATATTTTCTTGGGAATTCAGGCTAATTATGCTTTGGTATATAATGACTACCTTCTTCTATGTAATAACAGTATTACCTTAAATAACTTTTATAACCAACAAGTCAATGAATTTTTATTGTCGAAAAACATTGATTATATAAATCATGAATTGGAGCTAAAAGGCAATTCAAATATGGAGCTATTTATTAATAATAATAATTTAGCACAACAAGGTGAGCAATTAATAAATTCAGAACTTTTAGAATCGTATCAATCAAATATAGGTTATGTAAAAAAAACAAGGTTTATAAGTATGCAAATGAGTGCTACTAATAACAAAAATTACTTAACCAATGTTCAAATAAGTTTCAACATAAATGCTAATAATAATACAGAATTATTATGGGTGTTAAGTCTTGACACAACATTAAACATGAAACCTCAAATTGTATTTAATTCAAGTACCAATCAAAATGCAATACTGGTTCAAGACATAAAGCATCAAGTTTATTTAATCAATAATGAAAGCAAAATTCTATTTAAAATTCCTGTATTTGGTAAAATTATTGGAAATATAAACCAAGTAGATGCTTTTAATAATGGTAAAACACAATATTTATTTAACACCAATTCTCAAATTTATTTATTAGATGAAACAGGTAAAAATTTACAAGGATACCCTATTTGGATTCCTACAGGAACAGAATTCCCTATTCAAGTATCAGATTATTTAAACGATAAAAGTTATCAAATTTTTGCCATTGGCAAATTATATAAAATATGGTGTTATAATATTCATGCTAGGTTACAAAATGGTTGGAATCCAAAAAATTATTATCCAAATCCTATTCAAAACATACAATCATTTAATTTTAGAAATGAATTGATAAACTATTCAATTAATCAAAAAGGTAAGCTTAATTTTTATCAAACAAATGGAAAATCATATTCAAATTTTAGTTTTGATAGCAATATGGTTTACAAGTATATGAGACATGAAATTTTGGATACTAACAGCATACGTTTTTATTATATAGATTCAACTAATCAGTTTAAAGTAAAGGAATTCAATACTCAATTACCTATTAAAGATAATATAATCAATAATATCAAATCCATTCCTGTTCAAAGTATCTTGTTAAATAATTCATTGTATTTCATAACTAAAAATGGTCAAAATACATCCGTGTTTAACAATATCGGATCATTATTCTTTTCAAATAATTTTACAGATACATTCAATAATCAATTTGATTTGATTTATAAAAATGGGATTATCTATTTATCATATTTGGATAGTTTACAGGGTATGCTTTATTTGCAAAACAAAGAAAATAAACCCATTGATAAATTCCCTTTAAAAGCTAATTATTACTATACTTTTGGTCAATTAATGAACGATGAAAACTATTTTGTTATTACCGGTAATTTCGACAACAAATTATTTGTTTATCAAGTGAAATAAAAATGTTTAAATCAAAAATATTTGTAATTATTCAATACCTATTATTCATCATTGCTAGTGCATGGTTGATAAAATATTGCTTCAATAAAATAGATATCAATTCTTTTTACAATATCCTTATTAAAGGTAATTATTGGATGGCATTTTGGGTTTTTTTATTTTCAATACTAGTATACATTTCACGTATTTTACGCTGGCAAATCATATTAAATAAAGTTGATGAAAAAATAGGTTTCATGAATAACTTTTCAGCTGTAGCTTTGGGTTATATGGTTAGTTTTATATTTCCAAGAGGCGGTGAATTGGTAAAATGTGCTGTATTAAAAAAAACAAATGGTTTATCGCTTCATAAAAGTATCTCAAGTATATTTTTTGAACGATTGGTCGATATATTTTGTCTATTCATTTTAATAGTTTCTTTAATTTTTGGGGAATCAATTTCAAAAAAATATCTGATGTTAAGTTGGATAAATCCTGAAAAGTTTTTACAAGGAAATAATATTTGGATTTTAATTGCTTTTGGAATTATTGGAATTTTAGTTTTGGCTTATTTTTATAATAAATTCAAGCATAAAAATAATTGGTTAATTACATTTCTAAACAACATAAAATTATTGCTTGTATTGTTATCCAACTTAAGATTTTTAGCACATACTATATTTATTTGGGTAAGTTATTTCCTAATGACTTATTTATGGTTTTTTGTCTTTAAACAAACGGCTAATTTGAGCTTTTTTCAAACTTTTCAAATTATGATGGTTGGAACTATTGCACGATCACTTCCATTACCTGGTGGTGCTGTTGGTGCATATCATCTAGCAGTAGCTTTTGCATTAACCACCATGAATATTGACAAAGAAACTGCTTTAGGTCTGGCATTTATTATACATGGCTTCCAAACTATTTTTACAATTTTTGCAGGAATTATTGCAATTATTTGGCTATTTGTGTTCGATAAATCTTATCGCATTAAGTAAATTTTTCCTGCACCTTCAGTAAAATATTTATCTGTATTTACTGACTTCATATTTTCAATATTTTTTTGATTTATTCGAGTAAAAACTTGGTACAAATAAACTCCATTTGCCAATCTATCGCCATACATATCATTGCCATCCCAAGCATATTCACTAATATTATTTCCAAACTTAATATTACCAAATTCTTGCTTGGTAATTTCCTTCACAACTTTGCCCGAAATAGTCATAATTCTGATCAATAAATCATCGGGAGTTTTACTTCCTGTAAGAGTAAACACAAAGCGAATATTGGTGGTTCCTGGGTTTGGATATGGATAAAAGTTACTGATGCTCGATTTATTGATAATAGTAAATTCTATTTCATATTCATTGTTTCCAGCTTTGTTCCCAACAGCATCTGTAGCTTGAATTTTAATGGCATATTTCCCATCTACTAATTGCGTTGGTTTGTAAAGTAAAGTAGCTTTATTATTATTGTTAGATGCAGGAATAAATTGTATTTCGTTGGTATTTAAATTCACTCTTTCATAATCAAAATTATTCGGTTTTCTAATCATTACATTGAACAATACAGTGTCCTTTTGCATGATATATTTATTGTTATCGGAAGAAGTAATATTGATAATTGGATTGGCCGAAACAATGTCTCCATTCATAATTTTTACACCATCAAAAGTCACATCAATATAAGGATTGCTTTTATCGTTTTTAACTAAAAAATTATTTGAAATATAATTATTGATATACGTTAATTCATTTATTTTACGATCGTTATTTAATGAAAACTGAAATTGATTATTAGCTTGTAAGCCCAACGTTGGCAGCTTAGTTATCAATTTTGAATTACTAAAAGCAAGCATAGGATTTAACGTAATATTTGATTCATATTTTACAATTCTTGCATCATCTAGAATTTTTATATTTAAATTACTTGAATCATATAAAACTGTGCTAATATTTTCAATTCCAAGTTCTATTTGCAAACTATCGCCTTCTTCAATTGGATTATTTTTAATGTTAAAAGCAATATTGGGCGCTAATTTAGCTTCTGCAATGGGTGAAGCAACCAATTGCCAAAATCCAAATTGTTGTGGTGTTCTTTTGGAACTATCTTCCATATTTATTTGTAGTTTTAAATATGGAAATCTATTGGCATTGATTGCACTTAAATCATAACCAGAATTGGTTATATTTTGATATATTAAAGAATCTTCTCCATTGGTTTTGACACCAATTACAGATAAATTAAATTTACTATTTGTCGATATTTCACTTTCCTTAAAATTAAAGTTTAATTGACTCCAAATTTTAGCTGGACCAAAGGCTTTAGATGTTAAACTTCCTTTATACCATTTGGTTATTAACGCTTTATTAATTGTCAATATTTTATTATCTTCTAAGTTCGGTAAACCTAAAATAATTAATGCGGCCAAAGAATCATTGTTTATAGAGTCTTCCGCTGCAAAACCACTTTCAGCGACTTTTTTACTTATAAAAGCCCAAGCAGTATGGTCACTTTTAATTTTATTTATTTTTGTAACTCCAAATGTGTTTAAACTATTTAAAGTTGCTGCATCCCAATCTTGAATTCCACTTCCGTATCGCGAAAACATGGCAACATAATATCCTGTTGGAATGCTATCAATAAATCTTCTAAATTCATCTCTTCCCGACTGAGTTGTTGTTTGAAAAGGATAATATCTTCTGCTCCTATTTTGTTTATTATTTTGCACAAAAGTGCAATTAAATGGATAGCCAGGAATTTCGTAAGGAAAGTCAACTTGAAAAGGTTCAAAAACCAAAGCAACTACAGTATTTCCAATGCATGTGCCAACTCCTTCGTTTAATTGATAAGGCACAATTACACCCATATTGCTGTGGTTAAAACGCCTGTTTTGAATACCTAAAACTAATTCATTATCAATAAAATTAAGCTGTTTTTTGATAGAATCAAAAACAACTTTATCAGTTTGTGAAGTATTAAATTGGTTGAAATTACTTTGCATAAAACCAAAAAAACTACTATTAATTTTAGTAAATGATGCATCAATCCAATTATCGTTCAGTGGATTATTTGAAACTAATTTTGCACGCCAAAAATAAACAACAGAATCTTTATTGCCTAAATTTACTTTCCATTTTGCCAAATCGTTGGCCTTGAAGATTCCTGAAGTTTGATAAAAAGAAGAAGATGAATTGAATTGGATATTATTGTCAATTTCAAAAATATAATCCATGTCTTTGGCAAACAAATCATTGTTTTGAATAATTAGTTCTACAGAATCTTTGTTGTGAATGGAATAATTCAATGGATACAATATGTTGATTCCACTTCCTGGAATAAATTTACTAAAAACTGCTTGGTTATTGTTTTCATTCGATTCCATTTTAGTATTTACATGATCCACAAATACATTGAATGTATTATTCCCAGCCATTGATTTACCTTGACCTTTAAGTTTAACAGTTAAAGTATCTTTATAAAATGGAGACAGTAAAATTAAGCTATCGTAATAAAATTTATTGCCTGTTGAACCAACAATATGTTCAATACTCACCAACAAGGAATCGCTAAGGGCTTTGCCTAAATTTTTAACAATGATGTTTATTTCAAAAGAATCAGCTAAGGCAGTTATGTTTTTATCCTTTATAAAAATATCTGTATTCGTAATTTCGTAATCAGGCATAAAAGGACTCGCTAGTTTTAAAGCAGGATCACCTTGATAAATTAATTGATTACCGTGCGAAACACTGTATATATCGCCCGATGTAGTTGATTCAGCAATTGACTGCTGAATAATTTTACCAATACTTTTACCATATAAATCTTTACTCAAATTGGCGTAAAACCGAGTCATTTGGCTATTCAAATTTGCTAAAAGTGTAAGGTTGGAATGCGCTAACCAACCAATTGCGCCTTTATTGGGAGCTACAATAAAATCTTTTCCATAAATATTCCCACTTCCCTGTGGATCGGCATCATTTGCATTGCCAATATTGCAACCATTAAAGTAAAAAAAAGTGTATTTGTTGGTGTTTTGGATATCATTAATTTTGCCGAAATCAACATCTAAAACCGATAAGGAACCATGTCCAAAAAAGGTCATTAAACTTTTTCCTTTATTGAGCTCCGCTATCAATTTTTCTTTAAAACCAACTTCAACTATTTCAGATGAGTTTTTATTGTATGTAGTTACATTAGCTCCAAAAAATGGTTTTATAATTTGAGATTTATTAAAATTTAACTGATTGGCTAAACTTACCTGATCATTGATATCACCACCCGAAACATGCAATATTTGTTTACGCCAATCAATATTAAAAATGGTGTCTTTTTCGTAGCTAATTAACTTGTCTAAATAGTTTTGTGCTTCTTCGTTTGTAGCAGCTGGAATGCGGCCTGTGGCAATAGCTGGTGCATAAGGTTGTAAAGGATTTAAACCTGCAGTAAACATATTATCACTCGATGGTTCACCAATGGCAGGAACTAAATTATTGCTGTAAGCGTTTTGATAATTACTTCGGATCAAATTATTTTGATAACCTCTACCTAACAATAATAAATAATTAGGCTTTACAGTTTGATTTTGATACAAATATTTCAAAAAATGTTTGACTGCCAATGGATGATCGTAGCCATAAAAAAACTGATTATACAAATTATTACTGTAAAATATATTTGTTGTATATTGCTGTGAGCGATAGTTTTTATAAGCATTTGCAACAGTTTCTAATTTTTTATTTGTTAAAATTATAAACTCAGTATTTAAATTTGAATTGGTAAAAATCATGTCTACCAACTCCAAATTTAATATATTTTTTATATCTGTTTCATCGTAAATATAATATTCATTGTTACTGTTAAAATTTTCAACTAATACATTTAAATCATTACCAGTTATGGTACAACTCACTTTTTTAAAGTTGGTTAAATCTAATAATTGTGGATTAAACTTTCCATAATTACTAAATTTAAAATAAGTTCTACTCGCAATTTGCTGTGCCAAATGTTTAAAATATAATTGACTTTGATTGTTTAAATTGCAAGAACTAGCATACTTAAAAGTTAAATAAGAAAGTGAACTAAAATCGCTGCCAACGCCTAAATCGGATACTGTTTCAAACTTAAAATAAGTACTATTACCAATGTTTGAATTGCTTAAATTAATTGCATATTTAGTTTCAGTATAACCGGTATAAGTGGTATCTTTTATAGTCAAAAAATTTAAATTATCATTGGAAATTCCAATTTTCAAATGATGATTAATTGCTTTAGAAACATCGTTACTCACGCCAAAAACTTTTGCTTCAAGCATTGCATTAGGGCCACTTAATAATAAATTAGGTGTATTAATTGAATAAACTCTATAAGATACATCAGCACCAATTTTTAAACTAACCCAACTTTCGCCTTCCAAATATTCAGAATAATAATAAGGATCTCCTGCTCCAACTTTATCAAATTTACCACGGTAATATTCTTGAATAGGTGCTGTATCAATTTGATTAATAAAATATGCTTCGGGCGTAAATAAATTATAATTTGTTTCATTGAACAAAGCAAAACGTTTTCCTATTTGAATAGCAGAAGGTGAAATAACAGTAAAAAAATAAACTGCAGTATCACTGAATAAACTATTTAATTGATGCGGTTGATCTGCTGAAGTTTTATATAATTCTGCATCTAAAACTCCATCATTCTTAGTGGCGTAAAATGAAATATAATCATTTGCATTAAATTCACCATCACTTTCACCCTTTACAAAACAAGCTTGTTCAATCCCATTTTTAAATATTTGAAATTTATTAGGGTGAATGCCCAAAAGATTTACACCAATTTGTGCCAATTGATTGGAATCAATTTTATAAACACCTTTCTCCCATATTTTTATTTTATAATAGGTTTGATTTGGTCTAATCCACTCATTGCCTATTAATTGAGCAAAAGTAAATTGCGATATTAAAATTAATATAAAAGTGAAAACTATTTTTTTCATTCAGTAATTCTATCAAACAAATATAACGGCTTCTACTTCAAAAAAAGTATTTGTTTGCTATTTTTTACATTTTATTAACTTGCTAGCTGAATTTTAAAAATTGAAATCAAGGAATTGAAGACTTCTATAAAATATATTTCTTTTGGTAAATATGAAACTGGTGGCTACAAACACGAGCTTTTTTTTGCGGAGCAAATGCATGAATTTTTATATAATAAAGGTGATAAAGTGGAACTTAAAATTGATAGAATAAATCGTTTTTACACCAATCCTTTTGTTTATTTAAAATTAATATTTTTAGGATTAACAGCTAATGCAAATTACAATATTATTGTAGCCAGAGTTGCTTTATTTTCTGTGCTTCGCAATGTTTTTACCCAAAACAAAGTTTATATTATTTTACATAATTTTGATGAAAATGATGGAAAATCTTTTTGGCTAAATTTATATTATAATGCTTTATTTTTTGTACTGAAAAACACAAAAAATGACAATATTTCAATTGTCACAATTGCCCCATTTTGGGTAAAATTTTTTAAAGAAAAAGTAAAAAAAAATATACCAGTTTTCTATTTCCCAAACTTTTTCAACAATGAATATTATTCCGATTTTATTGCTACTAAAAAGAAAAAGCAAATTCACTTAGGACAATGGAGTTTTAAAAACCATACAGATGTTTTTGAAATTGCCAAGCAACTAACAAAACAAGGTTATTTTTGTTATTTCAGTACTAATTTCAGTGATTTTGCAAAAGAAACACATGATTACGAAGTAATTTATTTTGAACAATTTGAAAACTATTTAATACAAATGGCTTTGAGTGAATTCACTTTGGCACTTACTGGAATTAATGAAGGTTGGAATCGAGTAGCACATGAAAGTATTTTAGTGGGAACACCTGTAATAGCTTATGCTAAAGCTGGTTTACTTAATTTAATTAACGAAAGTAAAAGCATTGCTGCAAACAACATAGAAGAAGTTTTACAAGCCATTGAAAACAAAAATGTGCAAGCAAATCCTAATTTACTTGCACATTATGATATAAAAAATGCTGCTGATTATTTAAGCAAGATTCTGAATTAATTCATTGCTAAAATCTGTGAACTGTGGCTCTCTTTAGTTAAAAAACTCTCTCATTCTATCAAAAAAACCTTTGTCATTGGCGTTTGGTTTTGGATGAAAGTTTTCGGCTTCACGTAATTTTTCTAATATTTCTTTTTCTTCATTACTTAACTTTTGAGGTGTCCAAACATTGATGTGAATCAACTGATCACCTTTAAAATTAGTATTTAGTTCAGGTAATCCTTTGCCACGCAAACGAAGTATTTTTCCAGCTTGTGTACCAGCATCTATTTTCAATTTTACTTTTCCATCTACGGTTGGCACTTCTACTTGCGTTCCCAAAGCTACATCTGCAAAATTAATGTATAAATCAAAAACGATATTGTTACCATCACGTTTTAAAATTAAGTCTTCAGCTTCTTCTATTAATATAATTAAATCCCCAGCAGGACCGCCCATTGGACCAGCATTTCCTTTTCCACTCATGCTTAGTTGCATGCCATTGGCTACACCAGCAGGAATATTTACAGAAACTACTTCTTCTTTATTTACCAAACCATCTGCATTAGAACCAGCAGGGCGTTTGCCCATAATTCTTCCAGTTCCATGGCAAGTAGGACAAGCACTTGTAGTTGCCATTTGACCTAAAAATGTATTGGTAACTCTGCGCACTTGACCGGAACCTTTACAAGTTCCGCAAGTTTCAAAACTTAAACCTTCAGCCATTACTAATCGGCCAAATTTTAGTTTCTTTTCTACACCTGTTGCAATTTCTTGCAATGTTAATTTTACTTTTAAACGAATATTACTACCCCTAACTCCTCTTCCACCTCCACTGCTTCTTCCTCCTCTTCCACCTCCAAAAAACGAATCAAACGGACTTCCACCATCATTACCAAACACATCACCAAAATTACTAAATATGTCGTCCATGTTCATTCCACCGCCACCATAACCGCCTTGGCCACTGGTTCCAGCATGTCCGTATTGGTCATAACGCGCTTTTTTATTAGGATCGCTAAGCATTTCATAGGCTTCTGCTGCTTCTTTGAATTTTTCTTCCGCCTTTGCATCACCTGGATTTTTATCGGGGTGAAACTTAATTGCCATTTGACGGTAAGCCTTCTTGATTTCAGCCTCACTTGCATTTTTACTTAAACCAAGTACTTCGTAGTAATCTCTTTTTTTCATCTATAATTTTTTATTGAAAGATTGAAAAATTACAAGATTAAAAGATTTTTGATGGCTCTTTATATCTTGTCTTCTTTCTAACTTTGTAATTTTTGTAATTTTTTAATTTTGCAATCTTTCTAATTTTTGTAATTTGTTATTCGCCAACTACCACTTTTGCAAAACGAATCACTCTTTCGTTTAACAAATAGCCTTTTTCAACGGTATCAACCACTTTTCCTTTTAAATCATCGCTAGGTGCAGGAATATTGGTAATGGCTTCATGGAATTCACTGTCAAAAACTTTGTTGGTGCTTTCCATTTCTTTTAAGCCTTTTTGCATCAAAATATTTTTCAATTTATGACTTACCAATTCTATTCCTTCTTTAACAGCGCTCACTTCTATAGCTTTTTCCATGGCTTTTGAAGCACGTTCAAAATCGTCTAAAACGGGAATCAATGAAACCAAAACTTCCTTACTTGCGGTCATCATAAATTCCATTCTTTCCTTTGCCGATCTGCGTTTATAGTTTTCAAAATCAGAATATAATCGTAAATATTTATCTTTTGCTTCGGCTAATTCTTGTTCCAAGGTAATAGGAATTTCTTCTGCCTTTTGTTCTTCATTAGTGACAGCATTGTCAGTTTGCTCAGTTTCATTAACTATGTTTTCTCCAGAATTTTCTGTTGTTGAATCATTGGTTAATTCTTTCTCTTGCTCTTTATTCATTGTATTGTGGTATTATTTGCTAAGTTTTGATTGATTTTAAAAACCTACTCTATCAAAAGTATTGCCATTGGAAAATTTGTCTGTTTTTTTGTGATTGGTAAGATTACAAGGTTTATTGGCAAATAAAATTCAATATTGATTACTTTAAATTATTTTATCGGTTATTCGTTTCGACAAGCTCAACGACCGCAGACATTGAGCTTGTCGAAATGGCTTCCCATTAATAAACTAAATTGGCTTTAGATTTCAATTTTTCTTAATCTTTCAATCTTTCTAATCTTTCAATCTTTCTAATCTTTCAATCTTTCTAATCTTTCAATTGAATCAACCTTCGTAACCTTCGATTCATCCCTTTTACTTACTCCAAATAAATAAGTTTTATCATAGTAAATCAGCATGGCTTTTGCCCAATCGTTAAAATTATTTTCTTCCAATAATTGAACAGCTTCTCGGGTTCGTAAATCGCCCAAACGTTTATGCAATTTTTGTGTAGATTGTATCAATATTTCTTTATCAAAATGACCGTAATCTGCTATAATATTTTTTACTCTTTCATCTATATTTATTTCCAAAAAGTAAAGCTGATTATTGCGAATGGCATCATGAATTTTAGCAGGTACTTTGCAGCGACCAATCATGGAACTTTCATCTTCAATCCAAATTGAAATTTCAGCATTCATTTGATGAAGTTCAAATGCCAATAAATTTTCAAATTGTTCATTGGTTGGTTGCGGTGGCAATCCAATATTGCCAAAAGCAGAACCCCTGTGATTTGCCAAATTTTCTAAGTCTAAAACCTGAATATTTTGGGTGGCAAATTGTTTTAAAATAGTCGTTTTTCCACTGCCAGTATAACCACCTAAAACCTTAAAATCATAATCAGCTTCTAACTTTTCAAGTGTCCAATGTCTATACTTTTTATAGCCACCTTGCAACAAATGAACTTGAAAACCAGCAGAACTTAATAAATTTGCCATGATTCTGCTTCGCAATCCCCCACGGTAACAATGAATAATTATTTCTCGGTTTCCAAATTGCTTATAAGCTTGTTTTACTAATTTATAAAAGTTAGGCCCCACTAATTTATAACCTAAAATAACTGCAGCTTCATGTCCATTTTGTTTGTAACTAGTACCAACTTGTTTGCGTTCTTCATTGTTTAAAATAGGGAAATTAATGGCATTAGGAATATGTCCTTGTTCAAATTCTATTGGCGCACGCACATCTATTAATGTAAGCGTTTTCTGAAGTTTAAACAGTTCTTCTATGCTGGCAATTGGCTTAATCATTTAATAAGTAGTTTTTGCTTTGCGGACCTTGATTCATTAATAAATCTAAAATAGATAAATTAGCTTGAAAAGGATATTTTTCGGTAAATACTTGTAAATATTTCTTCATGTTATCACCTGCTATTACTTCACTATGATTGCGTTTTTTAGCATCAAAATAATTACGCAAATCGATAATATTTTCATATTCCAATACGTATTTTTCAGTGTAAGAAATTGGCTTTTCAACTTTCAACAATTTTAAAATAAGTTTCAATAATTCGGTATTGAAATCAAATAAATATTCATGCTTTTGCTGCAAGTAAAATGGTTCAAAAAAATCTTTGTAATAAAACCAAAAAGAGGAGTTTCCATAAGCCGATTGGAACGCCAGCCAATGTTGCTTTTGCCAGTTTTCATCGTAGTTAATTTTCACCTCGCCAAAAGTTTGTTTTGAAAAATGTATTTTAAGCGTTGGAATACTCAAAACCTGCACGCCATTTGCCCCCAAAATATGACAACGATTTGCATATGTTTGTTTCAAGTAATTTTGATGCTTTTCAATTAATATTTCATCTGCCAAAAGCAAATGTTTTGTATATACCAAATTAGGTAAATAGGTGCTTGGGAAAATAGTTTTTGATTCCAGATTTTTAGCAAATTTATAGACCATGGTCGATAGACGATAGTCCTATTGAAAGATAATTTATTTTTTATGGTCTATGGTCTATTAACTAGCAACTCTTCCACTTTTTCCCAATTCAAAACGCTCCAAAAAGCTGTTACATAATCGGCACGTTTGTTCTGATATTTCAAATAATAAGCATGTTCCCAAATATCTAATGCTATGATTGGAGTGCCCAAATCTTTTACAATTCCTGTCATTAACGGGTTATCTTGATTAGGAGTAGAAATAATTTTTAATTTACCATCTTGTTGAATTAACCAAACCCAACCGCTTCCAAATATTCCCATGGCAGCTTTGGTAAAAAACGTTTTGAAATTTTCTAAACTTTCAAAGTTTTCAGTGATTATTTTCAATACTTTTTCACTTGGAGTAGTATTGGTTTTTAACAATGTCCAAAATAACGAATGATTATAATGTCCGCCTGCATTATTGCGAATAGTAACTTGTATATCCTCAGGAATATGATTGATATTTACCAGTACATCATTCAGATTTTTATAGTTCCAACCAGCAATTTTTGCTTTGACTTCATTCAGTTTATTTACATAAGCTTGATGATGTTTTGTATAATGAATTTCCATGGTTTGCTTATCAATAAATGGTTCTAATGCATCGTAACTATAACTAAGTGGCGGTATAGCAAAATCGTTTTCCAAACTAAGCAAAGCATCGGTAATTTGAGCTTCTGTTTTTTGAGTATTTAATAGGGTTGAGCCTGCTAATATGGCTGCTGATTTTACAAAGGTTTTTCTTGATATTTTCATGATATTAAATAAAAAACAAATGTATTCATTTATGTTTAAGTATGAAGTATAAATTATGAATGATGGAATGAGAGGTGAGCGATGAGAGGTAAGAAAGTATGAATGATGAAAGCTAAACCATTTAGTCAGTTTGATCAGAGTTGAGAATAGGTTTGTTGTTTCTCGACTTCGCTCGAAATGACCAACAAACATCTACCAACAAACATTAACCACAACCAACAACCCGAAACTCGTAACTCGACAACTATCAACTGACAACTAAAAAATAAAAACTATCTCAACAAAGAAACTGTTCCATGTAAATGGTATGTTTTTGTACTAATTCCAATGGCATCTATGATATAAAAATAAACGCCTTCAGGGCAAGTATCACCATCATATGTTCCATCCCAACCAGGATTGATATTATTGGTTTCATATAATAAACTTCCCCAACGGTTATAAATTTGCATATGGTAATTGTTTATTCCATAAGAACGAATGGTAAAATAATCATTTAAGCCAAGGCCATCTGTGTTTTGAGGAGTAAATACATTTGGTATAAAAATGGTTTCTTTCTTAAGTACTGTGATGTCTTTAAATATTGAATCGCTACAACCTTCATTGTTGCTTACTTTTAACCATGTTCTATATACATTGACATCAATAAATTCAAATAATGGATCTTTTAAATTACTGCTTGAATTTTTCAAATCACCAAAACTCCAATAATACTTAGTTGCATTCGAACCAGTAAAAGTAAAATAAACTGTGTCGTTAATATAAGGATTAGCTGGAATAAATGTAAAATTTGCAGTAGGTTTAGGATAAACTAACATGGTTTTAAAACTACTGTCGGAACAGGTTCCATTACTTATTAAATATTTCACTATAAAACTTCCAACAGTAATGGGATTATACTGATTTCCTAACACGTTTGTGCCTGTATACACTCCACCAGCTTCTATTGGCGTAAATATTGCTTTGGGATCATTTACACAAAAAACAGAATCAGTGGTAGTAAATGTAGCATCTGGCCTTGGTTTTACTGTTATATTTTTACTCAATGAATCAACACAAAGTCCGTTTGAAATTTTATATTTTAAAGTAAATATTCCAACAGTATCTGGAGCAAATTTATTAACTAAAACCCTAACTCCCGAAAACACTCCACCAGCTTGAGTTGGCGTTAATATAACAAAAGGAGAATTTTTACAAACAAGGGTATCACTTAAACTAAAATTTGGATTTGAAGGTGTACTTGCAATGATTGGTTTTGTTAATGAATCGGAGCAACTTCCAGCTCCTACTTTATATTTAATAAAAAAACTTCCTGCCGCATCAAATGTAAATACATTGCCTATAAAAATTCCTGTATTACTTAAAAAAACTCCTCCCGAAACAGTAGGATTTACATTAATATTGATAGGTAAATTGTTATAACAAAAATTACTGTCGCTGAGTGTAAAATTTGCATTGGCTTTACTTGTATAAGTAACTTTAACAGTATCTTTTAACACACCACAAGAAGTAGTTTGGGTGATTATTAAATTTACTATACCTATATCGAGTAAAGAAGGAGTATAAGTGGGGTTTAAAATATTGGTTTGATCAAAAGTTCCTGAACCCGATTTTGTCCAAGCATAAGTTCCGGTAGCAGTTGTTGTAGCATTAACATGAAAAGCAATTGAATTACACATTGAAGTGTCGTTACCAGCATTCAAAACACCTGAAGAAGCAATTGAATTGAACATCACAGAATCTATTTTAGTGCTACAATTTGATTTGGTATATAAATATAATTTTACAGGCCCAACATACCCTGAATTGATGGTAAAAGTAGTTAGCAAATTGGTACTATCAGCAAAGGTTCCGGTGGCAGAATTACTAGCACGCCAAACATAACAATTACTACCTGTAACTGTTCCCGCCAAATTAACAGAAACTCCATTGCAATAAGTAGGATTGGTAGTACCTGCATCACAGCTAAAAGGTATAACAGGAACCGCACAACCATAATTTACATAGGTAGGAATTCCAGCATAATTATAATTTACTGCTCCACCATCTTCAGCTCCTACTGTTTGGTCTTGTTTTATTAAACTAGATGGAGTATAAGTAACTGTGTCGCCACAGGTTCCACTGTAAAGTATTAATTTTCTAGTGCCTGAACTTCCTTGATTTGCAAAATGGCCACCAGTATTTCCAGCAACTTGAATGATAACATATAAGGTATCCGATAATGAAGAAAAATCTTGAGCAGTTGGGTTAAAATCAGTACTTGTAATCAATAATAAATTTACACCGGCTGGAATTGTGCCATTAGCGTTTAATGGAATTAATTTCCCACAATTTCCTGCTGCAGCTATGATGGCATTGATGGTGACAATTTTAGCTAAGATTGAAGGTATTGTTGTAATGTTACTAAATCCTCTAAATATATTACCTGATGCACCTCCTGGAGCGCCTGAACCCCAATTCACTGTTTGATTAGGAGTACTTGCATAAGGTGCCACTCCTATGCTACTAACTGCTATTGGATTTGGTCCAATTCGTAACCTAACCATTTCATTTCTACCTTCGTTACTTCCATCGCAAGCATCTACCAAAATACTTTCTATTTCAAAACATTTGGTAGGCATGTTTGATGTGCTTGAACCACCTATACATGTTTGTGCATTTGTATTTGAAAATGTTAAAAATAAAATAAAAACTAAAAATATTTGTTTGTACATAACCTACCAATTACGAACAAAAATAAGCATTTCACAATGTATTTTCTGTTACTATATTATTAACATTTTTCAATAACGTTTATTAAAAAAGCATGAAGGTATAAAAGAAGTATAAAGTAGGAATGATAAATTATGAAGACCCGACACATCGGGAAAGTAGGAAGTATGAAAAAATCTCACGTCTCATTCTCTCATCTCTTCTTATTGTTGGTGTTATAGCGCAGTGTCACCAACAATATTTTTTTCGCAGATTGTCAGAATCAGGATTTAAATAATTACAATTTTAAAAATGATGTAATTTTTTTTGTCAGTCTGAGCAAAAATGTTTGTCAGTCTGAGCCTGCCGAAGACTTC
>CANGPW010000003.1 GCA_947456185.1 Bacteroidota bacterium
AATTTGGTTTACGAGTTGATGATTTGAGCGCAAATTTTAAAAACTACAGTTCATTAGTTTACAAAGGAATGAAATTGAATTTTATTCAAGGTCCAATGTATTTCGCGAATGCAAACTTTAAATTAATTCCTAGAAATGCTGCTGATGCAGATTTCTCAAATATTGATACCATTAAACCTGTTATTACTATAATTGGCGCTAATCCTTTTTTCGTTAAAAAAGACAGCGTTTATAATGATTTAGGTGCTACGGCAATGGATGATAAAGAAGGTAATATTACTAGTAAAATTGTAAAATCAGGAACTGTAAATACTGCCGTTGCTGGTGCTTATATTATTTCATATTCAGTAAGAGATTTAGCTGGAAACATGGATTCTGTGACTCGCATAGTTAACGTGTTGCCTTTAGATACAGTTAAACCAGTAATTACTATTTTAGGTAAAAATCCTGATACATTGCAACGCACCACTTCATACATAGATGCTGGCGCAACAGCGATTGATGATATTGATGGAATTATTACTAGTAAAATTACTAAAGTAAGCACCATTGATTCAAGCAAAACTGGAACTTATACCATTACTTATTCAGTATCTGATTTAGCAGGAAATTCGCAAACTGCTGTAAGAACTGTAGTTGTTATTAATAAAACAAATGTGAATGAAGTTAAGGGTATTGCAAGTAATATTTCTGTTTATCCATCGCCAGCATACGCTGAGTTAAACATTAACATTGAAAACATCAACCAATTACCTGCACAATTAGTAATAACTGATATTTTAGGTAAAGAAATAATGAAACAAACAATCAATGCTAAAAACTTTAACGAACAATTAAACATCAGCCAACTTAACAATGGCGTTTATTTGTTAAACATTAGCAATGCCAATGGCATGCAAACTGTTAAGTTTATGGTTAGCGGTAAATAATTAAATATTTCGTTTGCTGAGCAAAGTCGAAGCATAAAGAAATATTTTTCTATAAAAAACCTTCTTGGGATTTTCTCAAGAAGGTTTTTTTATGGGTAAATGAATAGTTTTAATGTACTTAAACAACCAATATTTTAAACTGTAAATTTCATAATCCAATTCAATAAAAAAGCCAAACTCGAAACTCGAATTTGGCTTTTACACTAAATATTTTTTAAACTTGTAATTTTATTAGAATTCAACATACAATATTTTTGTCACCCTGAGCGGAGTCGAAGGGCAATATTCAAACAAGTATTTATCTAGGAATTTCGAGATTATTTATTCGAATTTTCTATTTAGTTTTATTTACCTTTCACCTGATTATCGGTATATTTACTAGGGCATTTTAATAATATTTTGCTTGCTTCAAAATGGTCACCATCCATTTTACCAATGATTACAATTTTTTCGCTGCGTTCAAAATCAGCTGGTTCAGGAGCATGATACACCACTTTTTGTTCTACACCTTTATCGTCAATCAAATAAAAAGTAAAATAGTTTGCATCTTTTTTAGGGTCAAAATACTTTTCTTTTGTTTTGTTTAATGTGCCAACAATATGAAATTCTTTACCTAGATTTTCAGCTGCCACACCAAAGTTTTCGTAACTACTTGCATCGCTGGTAGTACTTATAATTGCACCTATTGCTAAAGCAATTAGCACAATTATGATGATACTTGTTTTTTTCATGGTGTTATTTTTTAATCTTGTTATTTTTTTCAATTTTACGTAACCTCAAATCCATCATCACTAAATAACCACATAATAATGTAAAAATAATAGCAATTACTATTACAACTACATCCATTTTGTTACCCCCAAACATATCGGGTAACTGACTTGAATCTATTTTTGCTTGGTTTAAAATTAATTTCATTATTAAATTAGTTGCTTAATTTTTTCATTCTTTTGCCAATATCGACTATCCAAAAACCTATGAATATCCAACCTAATACGGCAGGATAAAACACCATTCTTAATCTACTATCTAAATCGTAACTGTTAAAGCCAGGATTTCCGCCATTTCCTGGGTGTAATGAATCTGTTAATCGAGGTAAAATAAAAACCAAAACTACAAATATTGGGAAACAAAATATATTAAATACAGCCGATATGCGCGCACGTTTTTCTTCATCTACTATACTGCTTCGCAATACAAAATAAGCTGCGTATAATAGCATGGCAACGGCAGCCGCATTTAATTTAGGATCGGGAGTCCAATAAGCGCCCCAAGTATTTTTAGCCCAAATCATTCCGGTACATAATCCTGCTACTCCAAAAAGCATGGCAGTATTTGCAAAAATTGCTGCTTCTGCATCAAATGTTAGGTTAACAGAATTCTTATTATTTAAAGTTTGAATTGATTTAATAAACGAAAATAACAAAAGTGCAATCATGGTAAACCACATGGGCACATGAAAAAATAAATTCCGAATGCTATTCTCTAATATTGGTAAATTAGGAATTGCTCCAAATAAACCTTGAACAATTGAATAAAGCACCAAAATAAATCCTCCTATTTTCCACCATTTAATCATGCTGCGAAAGTATTAAAAACAGTTTGATATATTTTAAAGTATGATAATATTTAAAGTTTGTTATAGTTATAGTTGAATTACAGTCAAATAGAAAACAATTTTGAAGTATTTGAAGTTTTTTTTAGTTTTTTTTTGAATACTACTTGTATTTGAGAATAAAAAACAGATATTTGCAGCCCTTATAAAAGAAAAAAGAGATGAGAGTTTGTGATTTAACTGGTAAAAAAGCATTGAAAGGTAATAACGTTTCGCATTCAAATGCAAAAACTAAAAGACGTTTTTATCCTAATTTACAAGATAAAAAGTTTTTTATTCCTGAAGATGGTCAGTGGATTACTTTACGCGTAAGCACAAAGGCAATCAAGACTATTTCGAAAAAAGGAATAACAAAAGTGTTAAACGATTTTGTTAAATACGGCAAAATTTAATTTAGGAGATTCAAGAAATGGCAAAAAGAGGAAATAGAATACAAGTGATTATGGAATGTACTGAACATAAAAATTCAGGCATGCCAGGAACAAGCCGTTACATCACTACAAAAAATAAAAAAAATACAACTGAGCGTTTAGAATTGAAAAAATACAATCCAATTTTAAAACGTAAAACTGTACATAAAGAAATTAAGTAATTAACCCTTAAACAAAGAGGAATTTAAACAATGGCAAAGAAAGTAGTTGCAACGCTAAAAACAGGATCTGGAAAAGATTTCGCTAAAATTTATCGTGCTGTTAAAAACAAAAAAGGAGCTTACTCTTTTAAATCTCTAATTATACCTAACGAGAATGTTAAGGCTGCTTTCAAAGCATAATTACATTTTTAATATTTAACGATGAAAAGCATTCTGAAGATAATCAGAATGCTTTTTGTGTTTTTATAAACAAAATTTTTTATTCAAGTATTTTTATTTTGTTCATTGAATAAATAACATATAAAGTAAATTACAATGGGAATTTTTAATTTTTTCAGCAAAGAAAAAAAAGAAAAACTAGATCTAGGTTTAGAGAAAACTAAAACTAGTTTATTCGATAAAATTAGCAAAGCTATTGCGGGTAAATCTTCAATTGATGACGATTTTTTAGATAAATTAGAAGAAATTTTAGTGACTTCTGACGTTGGAATTGAAACTACCTTGAAAATTATTGACAGATTACAAAAACGTGTTGCCAACGATAAATACGTTGGAACTTCCGATTTAAATTTAATGCTAAAAGAAGAAATTGCTTTATTATTAGACGAAAATGACAACGAAAATTTAAGCAGTTTTGAAAATTTACCCGGCCAAAAACCTTATGTAATTATGGTTGTTGGCGTAAATGGAGTCGGAAAAACTACCACCATTGGTAAATTAGCAAACCAGTTTAAAAAAGCGGGTAAAAAAGTAGTTTTAGGTGCTGGTGATACTTTTAGAGCAGCAGCTGTAGAGCAATTAAAAATTTGGGGAAGCAGAAATGACGTTCATGTGGTAAGCCACGGAATGAACACTGATCCTGCTTCTGTTGCTTTTGATGCGGTGAAATATGCAAAAGAAAATGATGCCGATGTTTGTATCATTGACACCGCTGGACGATTACATAATAAAATTGGTTTGATGGATGAACTTTCAAAAATTAAACGCGTAATGGGAAAAGTGCAAGAAGGAACTCCTCATGAAATTTTATTGGTTTTAGATGCAAGCACTGGTCAAAATGCTTTTGAACAAGCCAAACATTTTACCGCTGCAACCGAAGTAAATGCTTTAGCTTTAACAAAATTGGATGGAACTGCCAAAGGTGGTGTGGTTATTGGTATTGCCGACCAATTTAAAATTCCAGTAAAATACATTGGCGTTGGTGAAGGAATAGACGATTTACAAGTATTTAACAAAAAGGAATTTGTAGATTCTTTGTTTAAGTAGTCAAAACACAATAGCCACAATAGCCAAAGATTTCATAGATTTACATAATAAATTTATTTAAAGATTATAGACCAATATAAACAATCATTTTATTAATGAAATTATTGTGTAAAGTTGCTAAATAAAACATGAAAACAAAAAACAAAAAACAAGATAAAATAAACATCATTACACTTGGTTGTAGCAAAAACATTGTGGACAGCGAAGTGTTATATAGCCAGTTAAAGGCCAATGACATGAATGTTACGCATGAGTCGGCTAAGGATGATGCGAATATTATTGTTATCAATACCTGCGGATTTATTGACAATGCCAAGCAGGAAAGTATTGATACTATTTTGCGTTATGCTGAAGCAAAACAAGCTGGTAAAATTGATAAATTATACGTGACAGGCTGTTTAAGTCAGCGTTATAAGCCTGATTTAGAAAAAGAAATTACCGATGTAGATGAGTATTTTGGTACTTTACATTTACCTCAATTACTCAAAACTTTAGGTGCTGATTACAAACACGAGTTAATTGGTGAACGCTTATTAACCACACCAAGTCATTATGCTTATTTGAAAATTTCGGAAGGATGCGACAGACCATGTTCGTTTTGTGCCATTCCTATTATGCGTGGCAAACACGTTTCTAAAACTTTTGAGCAATTAGAAACAGAAGTGAAAAGCTTGGTAAAAAATGGTACCAAAGAAATTTTGATGATTGCACAAGACAGCACTTTTTATGGTTTAGACATTTATGGTGACAGAAAATTGGCTGAATTAATGCGTAGAATTTCGGATGTAGAAGGATTAGAATGGTTGCGTTTGCATTATGCTTATCCAAGTCAATTTCCAATGGATGCTTTGGAGGTAATGGCTGAACGTAGCAATATTTGTAATTATATTGACATTCCTTTGCAACATACCAGCGATAATATGCTGAAAATAATGCGCAGAGGAATTACCACTAAACGCACACAAGAAGTGGTAGATTCAATCAGAGATAAAGTTCCTGGAATTGCAATTAGAACCACTTTAATTGCAGGGCATCCAGGTGAAACAGAACAAGATTTTAAAGATTTATGTAAATTTGTAGAACATAATCAGTTTGATAGATTAGGAATATTTACTTATAGCCATGAAGATGGAACACATGCAGGAACCATGGTTGATGATGTGCCACAAGAAGTGAAAGAAGAACGTGCTGCCATTGTTATGGAAATTCAACAAGGCATTTCGGCTAAAATTAATCAAGCCAAAATTGGCAATACTTACAAAGTTCTTTTTGATAGAAAAGAAAATGGCATGTGGGTGGGCCGAACTGAATTTGATAGTCCAGAAGTAGACAATGAAGTGCTAGTAGATGCAAAAAAATATTATGCTAAAATTGGCGATTTTGCCAATGTGCAAATTGAAAGTGCTGAAGATTTTGACTTATACGGTAAAATAGTTTAGTTAAATAAAAAACAAGTAAGTCATGCTGTAAGCATCTTCTTAGCTTTAAATAATTACTTACCATTAGCTAACCGCCAATGAGTAATAAGAAGATTCCTACGGAATGACCGAATGTTGTTTTGATTTTTTTAAATTATATCTCACTATGACAAATAAATAAACATCAATGTCAACAAATATTCCAATAACAAGCACAGGACTTATTCCTGCCATTACGAAAGATTATTTAGAACAAAAAGACGTTTTAAAATCTTTTTATAAATATGCGCCAAACATTGAATCTTTTGGTGAAGCCATCAAAAACAAACATTTTAGTGCAGAAAATAGAAATGTTTTAGTTGATGCTTTGTTGGAACAATATAAAAAAGCTGGAATTGATTTAGTAGATAATGATGCAACATGTTTAAACACCTTATCACTTAAAAATACAAATACATTTACTGTAACAACTGGACATCAATTGGCTTTGTTTACAGGCCCATTGTATTTTATTTATAAAATTGCAACTGTTATTAATTTAGCCAAACAACTTAAAGAAAAATATTCGCAACAAAATTTTGTACCTGTATTTTGGATGGCTAGCGAAGACCACGATTTTGAGGAAATTAGCAGCATTTATTTATTTGGAAAAGAAATAAAATGGCAAAAAGAATTCCATTCAAAACCTGTTGGACATATTGATAATACTGGAATTGAAGCTTTAATTGAACAATTGATTCCAATTTTAGGCGAAAGAGATAAAGCCCAAAAATGGATTAAATTATTGCAAGAAAGTTTTTTATCGAACAATAATTTTAGCATTGGTACACAAAAATTAGTTCATGAATTATTTAAAAACCAAGGTTTGGTAATTATTGATGCTGACGATAAAGCTTTGAAAACGCTTTTGAAACCAGTGATGTTCAATGATATTTTTGAGCAAAAAAGTTTTGAAGCTATTCATGAAACCAATAAAGCCTTAAGTCAAAACTATAAATTACAAATAAATGGGAGGGAAGTGAATTTTTTTTACTTGCATCCTGAATTGGGCCGTAGGTTAATTAAACCTGAAGGAAATTACTTTAAATTAAATGATTCGGATATAGTTTTTACTGTTGAGGAGTTAAAATCTGAAATAGAAAATTATCCTGAACGTTTGAGTCCAAATGTAGTTTTACGTCCGGTTTACCAAGAATTGATTTTACCTAACTTGGCTTATATTGGTGGACCAGCCGAAGTGGCTTATTGGTTGCAATTACAAAAAGTTTTTGAAGCACATCAAGTTCCGTTCCCGGTTGTAATGCACCGCAATTCCTATTTATTATTAGGTAAATCAACCAAAGATAAAATAGAAAAAATGGGTTTAAGCATTGTCAACATGTTTTTAAATGATGCTGATTTAACGAATAAATATTTACAAATACATTCGGCAACAAACTTTATGGATAATGCCAATCAAATAGATGTTTTGTTACAACAAATGTTTGATGAAGTGAAAAATATTGATGCGCCTTCGTCTAAAGAATTGTTGCAATTTAAACTAGAATCCAAGAAAGTTTTAATGGCTAATTTTAAAACTTATAAAAAAGCGCGTGAGCAAAAACAAGAAGACAATATTGTAAAAATGTTAAAGCTAAAAGAACGCATTTTCCCAAATGGAACATTTCAGGAACGCATAGAAAATGTAATGATGCACGATATCAATCTGTTTGAAAATTTAATAGAAAAAGTGCTTCAAAATGCAGATGCTTTCAGCAATGATTTGATTATTCTAGAAGTTTAGAGTGTTTATGTATTGAAGTGTTTAAGTTTAAAGTTTTTTTATACTTCATACTTCATCATTTTTACTTTCAAAATCCAAAATATTTGTCACCCTGAGCTTGTCGAAGGGCAAAATTTACAACTTTTCCCCAGCTTCAATGCTACAATTCAATTTGTTTTCTTTAGGTGGAATAGGGCAAGTATAGTTGCTATTATAAACACAATATGGATGATAAGCCAAGTTAAAATCTAAATCAACTAAATTTGTTTTTGGCGTTTCAATGTCTATATATCTTCCACCTCCATAAGTTTCTTTTCCAGTGGTTAAATCGGTAAAACAAATCAGTAAATAGTTTTTATATTCTTCCTTTTTAACAACGGCTTCTAGCACGGTTAATTCATAGTTTTTCCCATTTAAAACAAACGAAATTTTTCCGTATTGTCTATAAGGTTTGCTGCTATTATGTGAATGCGGTAATTCGAAATTTGGCATATCAGCGAATTTGGTCAGTGTTGCTTTTATTTTATAAATTTGGTTCACTTCAAAATACCTTAAACCAGTAAATGTTTTTAATTTTACCGTATCTAAAGGAGTAGTTTCAGGGCTAAAAAAATCGTGATCAATACTGCTTCTGTGAGCTACTATTGTATTTAAATATGCTTGGTCAATGCCATTGCAAGCGCATAGTAAAACGCTAAAAAATAGTAAGAATTTAGATAAGAATTTCATTAATGAATTTCGTATTCTTTTACTTGTTGAATAACAAATTTATTATTTCCATTAGTTCCATTGTGGACAAAAACCAAAACTTTCAAATTTTTCTTATTCCAAGTTTCGGTTGGAGTTAATTCGTAATCATAAGTGGTTTCAAATACTCGTCCTGCTATTATTGATGCCCTTAGCTGAGAGCCTGTAGATGGAGTAACCATTCTACGCAAAACATGTTCATGATCATAGTCTTCAATTGTAACACTCCCACTTTTTTGAAAATCAACTAAACCATTTTCAATAATTGCAATACTTATATATTGAGAATCATTAGTAGATGATGTATAAGAAAGTTTCACATTCATTCGTATTTTATTGGCATCTACAAAATAAACACCTTTGTTACTAAAAGTATCAATATTTACGATTGAATTATTATTCAATAAACCAATTGTATATCCATTCCATTTTGTATCATCAATTAAAATAGCACTTTCACCGCTAAATTTAGTTCTATTGATTGAACCAATTGGTAAACCATTAGAACTGCCTAAAAAAGTAATAATATCAGCACCTTCATCAGTTCTAAAATCATACTTACTATCATGATCATCGCCAGGAGTTTTAAATGGAGATACAAAAGTATTTAACAATCCTTTTCCTGGATGAATTCCCATTACAAAAACTCTTTTTGGATTAGCTGCAACAATATTTTTTGCTGTTAATTGTGCCCTAGGACAATTCGCACATTTTACACCTGTAAAATCTTCAATCAACACATTGGTTTGTTGCGGAGCGGGTAAAATATTTGTAATATAAGTAGTATCAAAAATACTTCTTTCAGGTAATAAGTTTAAACCAGTTGGAATTTCTTCTTCGCATGCTGAAAGAAAAAATAAACTAGCAATAAATATTTTAAATATATTTTTCATCATTTATGTATTAAAAATTAGTTTGTAAAGTAACTCTAACTCCACTAAATGCTGGTTCTACACGACAAACACCACCTGTACAATTTACACCTTCTACCTGCTTGATATAGCCAGCGGTCATGCGAGTTGTTTTGTAAGTATAGCTTCCAAATATGTTCCAATAATGTACTAAATCAGAACCTTGACTTGCATCACGAACAACTCTATCTACATTTACCATATCGCCCACACTGAATGAATAATGCGGTGCAATGTTTAACTCCACAGTTCCATTTACAAAACTGCCTAAATCTTGTTTGGTTTGTAAATATTGAGCTTCCACTCTTAATGAACGTGTAGGTGTTATTTTATAAGTCATTTCCCCAAAATATGTTTTGGCAGTTACATATTCATATAGTTTTGATTTAAGCTCAAATAATTGTTGGTTGTAGTTAATGTATTGAAAACCTAGCATGGCTTTAAACTTTTTATTGAATTTATGCGATATATCAATATAATGTTCTCTAAAATAACGTGCGGTGTCAGTATCAAAATTTAGTGGATTTAGTCGAGCAGCATCAAAATTATCTTTACCTACCACTATACTTGTATTGATATTGATGGTAGTTTGATGCTTTTTAAAATAAGCTGCTTGCGGCTTGATGGTAAATTCCATTCCTAAAGCATTTTCACCCAATTCCTGAACTACTGCATTGTACCTTGCTAATAATCGATACACATTTTGACGTGTTAAACTTGGTAAATAAGCAATCATTCCTAAGTTTAAATTTTCTAGGGGAGAAGTCCGTAAGGAGAAGCTTTCAATACGTTTGTATTGTGCGTTAATACCTAGACCTTTGGTTGAATAAGATAAACTGGTATAATAAACTCGTCCATCTTTTAACTCCATTCTATCTAAAATTGGATTAAAAATAGTTTCAGCGCTTTTTTGACAATATTCAGTATACAAACTAAATTTTTTATAGCTCAAAGTATTATAAACATTGCCTAAAAACACATTGTATTTTGGAACAAACCTATCTTTCAATTCATAATTATTGATGGCACCAACAATATTATTCATGGTGTTTTGGTCAATGGTTCTATTTACTCCACTTGCACCTATTTGAGTATTTAAGTTTTCATTGAATTCAATTCGGTGTTCAATATTTATTCCTTTTATAACTTCCGGACGAACATCAAATCTGAATTTTTGTAAGCCTGTAAATGCTTTTATAACCGTATTTTCTGTTGGGGTATAAATTATTCTTGCGCCATTTATTGCAAAGTCTAATCCAAGATTTCTATCTTCAAAAGCCCTAAAAACCATTCCTGTTCCAAATTGATCATAAAAATAACCAACTGTAATATTGAATTTATCAATGTCTTTACTTAAGTTCCAAATTCCAATTCCGCTTTGTGTAAATGCTAATTGTGGATCAAAAAGTGGAGAGTTATTAAACATGTCATAACGCACATTGAATTTATATCCTTTTAATTTATAGCTTAAATATAACCATGCATCCGCACTTGAAAGTTCACGTTTGTATTGTGTAGTATTGGTGCCAATTTTTGGGTCATTTACATAAAATTGATTGGTGTTTTGAAAGTTGCCAGAAAACTCTCCATTGTCTTTTTTTAAATCACTTTCTTGTGCGCTTAAATAGGTAAGGCAAGCCAAGGAAGTATAAAGGGTAAAAATAATTTTCTTCATTCGTTCGCAATTTATAATTAAGCAGCAATATAAAAAATTAGATTTTGAATGTTGCCCTTCGACTCCGCTCAGGGTGACAATAATTTTTAAATCATTAAATTCCGTTGGATAAAGCACAACGGCTATTCATTGTTAGTATTTCACTTTTTGAATTTCGTTCCAATTCATTGGAATTTTTTTTTGAATTTACTTATCAATTCATCCAACATTTAATCCCGATTTATCGGGACAAAATCCAACATTTTCTACGCAATTTCTTCCATTTTCTTCTGTAAAGCAAACATCTCATCTCTTAAACGAGCAGCTTCCATAAAGTCCATATCCTTGGCAGCTTTTTGCATCCGTTTTTGAGTTTCGCCAATCATTTTTTCTAATTTTGGTTTACTTAAATATTCTAAAATTGGATCAGCGGCTAAGTTCAATTCTGTAGGCTCTATATAAGCTTTTGCTTCAGGTGCAAATATTTGTTTTGCATCTGCCATGCTAGTTTGTTTTAGAATTTCCTCACGCGTTCGTTTAATAGTTTTAGGCGTTATGCTATGCAATGTATTATAAGCTATTTGTTTTTCACGTCTTCTATCCGTTTCATCAATGGTACGTTGCATGCTAGCAGTCATTCTATCGGCATACATAATTACTTTGCCTCTTTCGTTTCTTGCAGCTCTTCCTATGGTTTGTGTCAATGATTTATCATTGCGTAAAAATCCTTCTTTATCTGCATCCATAATGGCTACCAAACTTACTTCCGGTAAATCTAATCCTTCGCGCAATAAATTTACGCCAATTAATACATCAAAAACGCCTAATCGCAAATCTCTTAATATTTCTACTCGATCTAAAGTTTTTACCTCACTGTGAATATATCGGCATTTAATGTTAAGCTTGCCCATGTATTTACTTAACTCTTCCGCCATACGTTTGGTTAAAGTGGTTACCAATATTCGGTCACCCATTTTGATGCGTTCATCTATTTCATCTAGTAAATCATCTACTTGATTTAAACTTGGACGCACTTCTATGGTTGGGTCAATTAATCCTGTTGGTCTAATAATTTGTTCCACTACCACCCCTTCCGTTTTTCTAATTTCATAATCAGCAGGCGTAGCACTTACATAAATAGTTTGACCAATCATGTTTTCAAATTCATTGAATTGAAGCGGTCTGTTATCCATTGCCGATGGCAACCTGAAACCATATTCTACTAAGTTTTCTTTACGGCTTCTATCGCCTCCATACATGGCTCGCACTTGCGGAATACTCACATGACTTTCGTCTACCATGAGTACAAAATCTTTTGGAAAATAATCTAAAATGCAGAAAGGCCTGTCACCAGGTTTGCGTTTATCCATGTATCTGCTATAGTTTTCTATGCCGCTGCAATAACCTAACTCGCGCATCATTTCTAAATCAAAATTGGTGCGTTCTTCCAAACGTTTTGCTTCTATGTGTTTTCCAATAGATTTAAAATATTCAATTTGCGCTACCAAGTCATCTTGAATATCGCGCATGGCTTCATGCAATTGTTCTTTTGGAGTAACATAAATATTAGCTGGAAAAATGGCACAATCTTGCACCGATTCTTGTTTTTTTCCACTGATGGGGTCAATGATATCAATGCTTTCAATTTCATTTCCAAAAAATGAAATGCGAAAAGCAAAATCTGCATAAGCAGGAAAAACATCTAACACATCACCTTTTACCCTAAAATTTCCTCTGTTAAAATCTGCAGTTGTTCTGCTATACAACGAATCAACTAAGGCATATAAAACAGTATTTCTAACAATGCTTTGCCCTACGTGCAATCTTACAACACTGCTTTCATAATCTTTCGGATTTCCTGCACCATAAATGCAACTAACGGAAGCAATTACCAATACATCTCTTCGGCCAGATATTAAAGCTGAAGTAGTAGAAAGTCTCATTTTTTCTATCTCTTCATTAATGGCCATGTCTTTTTCTATATAAGTATTGCTAGACGGAATAAATGCTTCGGGCTGATAATAATCGTAATAAGAAACAAAATATTCGATTCTGTTCTCAGGGAAAAACTGTTTGAATTCACTGTAAAGCTGCGCCACCAAAGTTTTATTATGACTTAAAATTAAAGTAGGCCTTTGCACTTGTGCAATCACATTGGCCATGGTAAAAGTTTTACCACTTCCTGTAACTCCCAATAATACTTGACTCTTATCGCCTCTGTTCAATCCTTCTACCAATGATTTGATAGCACTTGGTTGATCGCCAGTTGGCACATACTCGCTTGTTAACTTAAATTCCACGCTGCGAATTTATGGTATTTTAGTGGTTGAAAAATGTAAACGTTTTATAAAAAAAAGGAGCAAGTTTTAATTTGCTCCTTTTAAATTTTTTATCAATAAAATTATTTAGCCAATGCTTTGATTTTTTCTTCTAAAGTAAATTCATCACCTTCTAAATAACCTGTATGACTATAAACAACGTTTCCTGTTTTATCAATTAAAAAAGTGTGTGGAGGATTGATTACATTCATAGCGCGCATCAAATCACTATTAACATCCAATAAAATATCAAATGGCCAAGCTTGACCATCCACATATGGTTTTACTTTCATTACATTTCTAGCATTATCAATGGTAACAGCTACCACAATAATGTCGTATTTGCTTTTCCATTCTTCGTAAAGTTCATTAATATTATTCAATTCTTTTTTACAAGGTGTACACCAAGTAGCCCAAAAACTTACAACGACAATTTTGCCTTTTTTAGAATAATCACCAACATTTACTAATTTACCGTTTATATCTTTTAAATTTATATCAGGCAAGGTTTGTTTTTGTGCTTGCGCAAAAATTTGAGAATAGGCAAAAAGTGTTAATAGAGTGAAAATTAATTTTTTCATGATGGCTAGGTTTTGGATTTGTAAAATAAATTTATAATTATCACTTATCAAAATTATTACCAAAAAATATTTTTAAATTTTTTATCAAATTCAAATAGCAACTTTGGCAAGCATTTTGTAATGTTGAAGAAAATTAAATTAAAACATTTTATGAAAAAAACATTAATTGTATTGAGTACCATAGGAGTTTTATTGAGCTCAAGCTGTGGAAACAGAAAAATTGATAGAGTAGATCCAAACTTAGCAACAGATATTAGTGGGCGCTGGAACGATACTGATAGTAAATTGGTAGCTGAAGAGATGACAAAAGATGTGTTAACAAAACCATGGATTGGTAGCTTTGAAAAGACATCTAATCGCAAGCCAGTTATAATTATAGGCAGTGTTCGAAATAAAACGAGTGAGTACATTGATGCAACAGGATTTATTAAAAATATGGAAGTCGCATTTATTAATGAAGGAAGAGTAAGTGTGGTTCAAAGTGCGGATGAACGTAATCAAGTTCGCGATGAACGTAACGACCAACAAACTTTTACTAGTGAGGAAACTAAAAAGAAATGGGGTAAAGAAAAAGGTGCTGATTTTATGATGAATGGAGTAATTGTGTCAATTACCGATGAATATAAAAACCGCAAGTCAGTTGCCTATCAAGTAAACTTAGAATTAACCGATTTAGAAACTAACGAGAAAGTTTGGATTGGCCAAAAACAAATTAAGAAATTAATTAAAAACTAAATTTCTAAAACAAATAAAAAGCCTACTAAACAAGTAGGCCTTTTATTTAAAATTCTTCATTTTTAAAATATTTCATTGATCAAAAATAAAGCATACATATTATTGCTATTTGCCTTAACTATGCTGAGTGCATGTGCTACTTTTTACCAAAAGCAAGCAGATGTTATGGATGCTGTTTATAATGGGAATATCAATAGAGCAGAAGCATTAATGAACGATGCAAGGTGGCATAAACCTAAAAGAAACAGATTACTTTTTTACTTAAATAAAGGAACTATTTTATGGATGAATGGAAAAAATATTGAAAGCAATCAATATTTTTTAAAAGCCGATTTATTTGTAGAAGATTATAGAAAAAACTATGTTACAGAATTGGCAAGTGTTCTTATCAACCCAAATTATAATACCTACATCGGTGAATCATTTGAACAAATATTGCTACATTATTATGCAACCATCAATTTTGTTCAATTAGGTGATTTGGATAATGCTTTGGTGGCTTGTAAAAGAATGATTGCCACAAGCCAAAAAATAAATGATTATTTAGAAAATAAAAACAAATATAGACGTGATGCTTTTGCTCATAATTTATTAGGAATGATATATGATGCGCAAGGTGATTATAACAATGCTTTTATTGCTTATAGAAATTCACTCAATATTTATAAAGAAGATTATAAGCCACTGTTAGGAACTGAAATTCCATTACAACTAAAAAAAGATATTTTACGAACTGCCAAAACCATTTACTTTATCGATGAAGTAGAAAAATATGAAGCTGAGTTTAATTTAAAAGCTGAACTTTTACCTGAAGGTTATGCTCCTTTAGTGTTTTTTTGGAACAACGGACTTGGTCCTGTAAAAGATGAAAATTCTGTCAACTTTGTTACTTATCCTTCGCAAAATGGATATGTAAATTTTGTAAATGTGGAGCTAGGTTTAAATTTTCCTATATATGTTGGAAATGAAGAAGACAGAAAAAAAGTTACAGCTTTAAATATTGTAAGAGTTGCTTGGCCCAAATATGTAACTCGAGTTCCAACTTATAAAAATGCAGTTTTAAAAGACAGTTTAAACAATGTATTTAAATTGGATGTAGGAGAAGACATTAACGCAATTGCATTCAAAAGTTTAGACGATAGAATGTTAAAAGAAATTGGCGAAGCCATTTTACGATTTGCGTTGAAGCAAGCAGCTGTTGCCTTAGCAAAAAAAGAAAATGAAGGTGCAGGCGCGGCCTTAAGTATTTTAAGTGCGGCCTCAGAAAAAGCAGATACCCGCAATTGGCAATTTTTACCTTATTCTATAAATTATACTCGTGCTTATTTACCAATTGGCAAGCAAAATATTGTGCTTGAAACTTCTTCAAACGACAGTATTGAAAAGAATAATTTCTTTGTAAATATAGAAAAAGGGAAAACCAATTTTCAAGCATTTCAAACTTTACAATTTGATGGTTTTGCCGATAAATATGGCAATAGAATCAATTTGTATTGATAAACAATAGACCATAGTAAAAAACTTTTGACTTTGGTTCATAAACCTACAACAATCGTCTATGGACTATCTATTATATAAATCTCTAATACAAACACTGGCAACCGTACAACCAAATACCGTTGGCATATAACTGATAGTTCCCACCACCGATTTTTTGCGCATGTCTTCTGGTGTTTCTACCACTTTAAATTCTGGCATTCTTTGTTCATCACTAAACACCGCTTTTACGCCTTTGTAAACACCCAATCGGTGTAAATATTTGCGAACATATTTTGCTAAATGGCAATTATAAGTAGCTGAAATATCTGCAACTCTTAACCTTGTAGGATCTACTTTAGAGCCAGCACCCATTGAACTTACAATAGGAATTCCTCTGTCGATACAAGCTTTTATAAAATATACTTTTGGAGAAAGCGTATCAATACAATCTACTGCATAATCAAAATGATTGTTGTTCAATACTTCTTCAGTTATTTGATCTCGGAAGTAAACAGGTAAAATTTGCAATTCTAAATCAGGATTGATGTCTAATAAACGTTCCCCTAAAACTTGCGCTTTTATTTTATTTTCAGTACTTTTTAAAGCTACCAATTGTCTGTTTCTGTTAGTTGGATCTACGTTATCAGCATCTACAATGGTCATTTTTCCAACTCCAGCGCGGGCTATCATTTCGGCAGCTATTCCACCAACACCACCTAAACCAACTACCAATACATTTGAATTAACTAATGTTTTTAATTTATCGGGACCTAGTAATAACTCGGTGCGGCCCATCCATGGTTGTACTTCTTTCATTTATATTTTTATTTAAAAAGGTTGGCAAAGTTATTAAAGATTTGATTTTTTAAAACTGTTTCTTCAATTTCTAAAATTTGCGCTGCCTTTTGGTATATTTCACTGATTAAATATTTGCTTGTATCGGTTTCTAAAAACAAGTGATTTAAAGGAATTTTCCCAATTACTAAACTTGCATTCATTGTTGGGTTAAATAAATATTTCCCAACACTAAAATAAACATTTTTAAAATTTAAAAGCATTTGTAATGTTTCATCATTTCCCGAAAAACCATGTAACACAAACTTTACATTTTGATAATGCTTTGCTATGGCAGCAAAATCGGAATAAGCTTTAACACAGTGAACAATTACTGGTAAATGAAACTGAAGCGCTAAATCAATTTGCTGATGAAAAGTTTTTACTTGTAATTCAATGGGCGTTTGAATTGCTCTATCTAATCCACACTCGCCAATGGCAATTATTTGAGAATGGCTTTTTTTAATTTTTGCTAAAGCCCAATCAATATTGGTTTTGTGAACATGCCAAGGATGTAATCCTAAGGAAACTGGATAATCAATTTTGCTAAAATCAATGGTTTTTAAAAAGCCATTTCTGATGGCAATTTCACCTATTACTCTTGGCTTTCGATGTGTATGTAAATTAATGTATTGGCTCAATAATTATTTCCTATCAAATTTATAAATATAATAGGTTTGGTTTTCGTTACCAAAAGGATTGATCCAATGCATGAATCTATCTAAAAAACTTGGATCTATGGTGGCTAAATATTCTACTTTTCCAAAGTTTTTTATACATGGAGCTAACCTTGAAACTAACTTTTCTGCTTCGCCAACTATTAAGTAATTAGGTAAATCAATGTTCGATTTTTTTAAGTTATTATATAAATTTTCAGCAGGATCCTCTTTGGTTACATTATAATAGTTTACCCATTTTTGTAAGTAATACCTTGGCATAAGCACCGTTCCAGAATTGCTTGTTTCAAAAATAAATGAGTTTACATCTGTTTTGTGCGAAAGGTAATTCATGGCATTAACCCTACTAATTTTGGTAGACGAAGGAGTTAAAACTATCAATACAATGGTATTTAAAACCCAAAAGAATTTCCAACTATTATCTACAATTTTTTTGTGTTTAATTAAGTAAGCATTCTTTTCTTTTATTTCATTCCAAGTAATTAAACCCGCCATAATAATGAACGGAACTACAGGCATTATAAAACGTTCTTGTTTGTTTGGAAATGCAGAATGAAATACAAAAAACAACAATGCAGGAAGAAATATTATTAAGTGTTTGCGCCAGCTTAAAGCAAAGCCATACATAATAAATAAACTTACAGGAGGAATTATAATACCACCAATCAATAACAAATAATTATACCAATTTCCTACTATATAATTATAAGCATTGTCTACGTTATAAACCGAATAAGCCATGAATTCGGCTAATGGTTTGCCCCAAATATACATGTCGACACTAACTTGAAAAACAAGTATAGAAAGGATTACACCAATGCCATAAAAGAATGCATTTTTAAACTTATATTGAATCCAAACCACAATGCCTAAACCAGCTATAAAAGTAGAAGTTTGGAAGCGAATAGAAAATGCTAAGCCAGCAATAAAGCCAGCAAACAAAAATTGTAATACAGCTTTCTTATCATTGTTTACTATTAACCAAGTGCCATAAATTAAAGGTGGAATACAAACCATTTCTACTAAATTTCTTACACTTAGCATAGGAATAAACCATAGCAAAGCACACATCCAGGCTACAGAAATTGCATTGGTAATATTGCTTAATTTTTCTGTAATTTTAAAAGCATATTTTACTACTATTAATGAAAGTAATGCGTGTAATAAACGTAAAATTAGCATTTTGGAGTTTGGTTCGGTAATACCAATAAACGCTAATATTTTAAAAATATAATAATGAATTCCTGTGTATAGTAACACATGTCCGGTAGCAGCTGCATTAGGGTTTGTAGGTCCGGGTAACCATTGGCTATCATCTCGTCCATCTAACCAGCTTTGAGCTACTTCTACAATTAGAAAATGGTCATCGCTCATGCCATAACCTTGGCTAAAAATAACTGCTACTAACCTTACTAAAAATGCCATAATTAGAATGGCATTCAAGGGATTTTCTTGGTAATATTTTTTCATTTGTAATAATTAAATATTCATTTCAAAAACGTGATTGGAAATAATCAAACGGCCTTCAGTTTTCGATTTTATATAATCTATTGAAACACCGGGCGCGTATTCCAATAATTCAAAGCCTTGATCTGTAATATTAAATACACCTAACTCCGTTACTACTTTTTTTACACAAGCTAAGCCAGTAATTGGAAGTGAACATTGCTTGAGTAATTTTGATTCTCCAGCTTTATTAACATGTTGCATGGCAACAATAATATTTTTTGCCGATGCTACTAAATCCATGGCACCGCCCATACCTTTTACCATTTTACCCGGAATTTTCCAATTAGCTATGTCGCCATTATCGGCTACTTCCATAGCACCTAAAACGGTTAAGTCTACTCTTCCGCTTCTAATCATTCCAAAGCTCATGGCACTGTCAAAAAAGCTGCTGCCTTTGGTAGTAGTTACCGTTTGCTTACCTGCATTAATTAAGTCAGCGTCTACTTGATCTTCAAACGGGTATGGTCCAATTCCTAATAATCCATTTTCTGATTGTAGAATTACTTCAATGCTTTCAGGAACATAATTAGCCACTAAAGTAGGAATTCCAATTCCTAAATTTACATAATATCCATCTTGCAATTCTTTTGCAATGCGTTTTGCAATTCCAAATTTATCTAACATTGTTTTTATTCTTTATTTCCCCATGCTTTGCAATGGGTTTAAGTTAATATTTATATATAGAATTTAAGCTTTCAATATTAATTAAATAATTGCAAATAATTGTTTGAATATTTTAGTATTATTTAAATTTTATTTAGAAAAATACAAAAAAAAATCATAGCATTGTTAAATGAATCAAGCAAATACAATCTTGTTCTTGGTAAATCCTTTTGCAGGAAAAGGAAATGCTTTAACTACTGCTCAAAAATCCATTGTAATATTAAATCAAAACGGGTTTAATACTCAGCTTTTGGTAAGTAAAACAAAAGGTGATTTAGCAAGTTTTGTAAATCATTATCATATAAATGATATTAGTAAGATAGCTGTATTAGGTGGCGATGGAACCATGCATGAAGTAATTAATGCCATGATGCAAGTGCCAACATGGTTAGTAGTTCCAATCATGCTTTTTCCTTGTGGAACTGGCAATGCGTTTAACTACGATTTAGATTGCTTAACAAGCAAAAAAGCCACTCAATTATTATTAACAGGAACCAATAAACTAATAGATATTGCAGAAGTAAAAACTAATGGAACCAGTATTTGGTCGTTTAATATAGTGGGTTGTGGCTTGGTGGCTCATATTAATGTATTGGCTGAAAAATTAAGATGGCTTGGTGCAGCAAGATATACCATAGCATCGCTCATAAAAATTATAGTAAACCCAACTATTAAAGCAAAAATTACTTATAATAATGAAGTGCATCATCATGATTATTGTTTCCTATTTGCATGCAATACTCGTTACACAGGTAAAGCGATGAAAATGGCTCCTTTGGCAAAATTAAACGATGGATTGATTGATTTTTTAATAGTTGAAAAAGCCTCTAGACTCCAATTATTAATGCTTTTTCCAAAAGTATTTAGTGGCAAACATTTGAGCTCATCAATATTAAAATATATACAAACAAAACATATAAAAATAGAAACCGAAACGCCTCAATTAGTAAATATAGATGGTGAAATGAAAGGCAAAACCTCGCTTGAAATTATCATGCACCATCAAAAGTTAAGTGTGATTAGTGATTTTTGAATAAATCAATATTAAATAATTAAAATTTCAAAATTATTTCTATTTTTAAAAGTATATTATTCATCATTTTTAGCAAAAATTATTGTAGTTTGCAATCATGCTTGGAGTAGCTTTACTTTGTAGCAAATAATTATGGCAAAAGATAAACCAAGCATTCCAAAAGGTACCCGCGATTTTGGCCCAGAAGAAGTAGCCAAACGAAAATATATTTTAAATACCATTGAAAAAGTTTTTATAAAATATGGCTTTATGCCAATAGAAACGCCTACTATGGAAAACCTGATTACCCTTACTGGAAAATATGGTGATGAAGGTGATAAGCTGCTTTTTAAAGTACTGAATAGTGGAGATGCGTTTAAAGATTTTACACTTGAAGATATTGAATTAATTTTATCCCAAGCGAAGGAAAATGAAAAGAATATTTTAAAAAAAGAAATTCAAGAAAAAGCAAAATCGCAACAACCACAAATAAGAAATGAGTTGGTTCATCAACAATCTTCAAAAACTCTTGAAAATATTATAATTGAAACGAAATCAAGTCCTGAAAGAATTGCTGATGATGTAACTAAATTGATGCGAAAAGCATCCGAAAAAGGCCTTCGTTACGATTTAACCGTACCATTTGCGCGTTACGTGGTAATGAATAGAAATGAGATAACTTTTCCTTTCAAACGCTATCAAATGCAACCTGTTTGGCGAGCTGACAGACCACAAAAAGGACGTTACCGCGAGTTTTGGCAATGCGATGCCGATGTTGTTGGAAGCGATAGTTTGTTACACGAACTAGATTTGATAAACATTTATAACGAAGTGTTTAAGTGTTTGGGAATAGCTGTAGAAATAAAAATAAATAACAGAAAAATATTAGCAGGAATAGCAGAAGTTGTAAAAGGAATTGAACACCTTAATACCATTGCGGTAGCAATAGATAAACTTGATAAAATAGGCAAAGATGGAGTAAGTAAAGAGTTAACATCACTTAATTTTACAGAAATAGAAATTGCTACTCTTTTTGATATCATTACCATTCAAGGAACCGAGGCAGAAATGCTAGCCACTTTAAATATAAAATTACAAAACTCAACCGAAGGTTTAATTGGAATTGATGAATTGAGTTTTATTTTTAAACAAATTAATGCTGTATCTAATCAACAAATAAATCTAAAAACCGACTTCTCTTTGGCACGAGGTTTATCGTATTACACGGGTTGTATTTTTGAGGTTGTAGCCACTGGGGGTTCGTTAAGAAGCAGTATTGGCGGTGGTGGAAGGTATGACAACTTAACTGGAAATTTTGGATTAGATGGCGTTTCGGGTGTTGGAATCTCGTTTGGATTAGATAGAATATACGATGTAATTGATGAACTAAAATTGTTCCCTGAAACATTATCGCAAGGTAGCAGCAAAGTGTTAATTTGTGCCAATGATTCTATTGAAAATATTGAGCTTGCTTCAGTATTAAAAATATTGAGTAAACTTAGAAATGAAGGCATTGCATCGGAAATTTATTCTGAAAAAATAAATGTAAAAAAACCTTTAGAAAAACCCATTAAATATGCAAGCAGCAAAAAAATTGCATTTGCTCTAATTTATACCGAAAACGAAAGTTTAAAACTTAAAAACCTAACATCTGGATTTCAAGAGGAATTGACTATTGAAGAGATTATTGAAAGATTGAAAGATTAAAAGATTACAAGGTTGGAAGATTAGAAAATTACAATAAATTGGTCTTTAATCTTGTCGAAACGATTTCCTTATGAAGCTTTGCAACAGAACTAAGAAACTAAGTACTAAAAACTATAAAACATGTACGAAATAACTACCCAAATAAGCATTGAAGAAATTCAAGATATTATTGCTAATAACAAGCAAATTAAATTAAGTGAAGATGCCAAAACTCGCATAGTAAATTGCAGAACTTATTTAGACGAAAAATTAGCCAATAACGATCAACCAATTTATGGTATCAATACAGGTTTTGGTTCTTTGCATAGCACCAAAATAAGTAACGATAATTTAGAACAATTGCAAGAAAATTTGTTACTAAGTCATGCTTGCGGAATAGGTGATTTAGTGCCACATGAAATTATAAAAATCATGTTATTACTAAAGGTTCAATCCTTGTCTTATGGCCATTCTGCTGCGCAATTAGATACAGTTGAAAGATTGATTTATTTTTTTAATAACAATATTTTACCGGTAGTTTTTGAATTAGGTTCTTTAGGTGCCAGTGGCGATTTAGCTCCATTAGCTCACTTAAGTTTACCGCTTATTGGCGAAGGAAATATTTATGTTAAAGAAAGTTCGAAGTTCGAAATTCGAAGTTCGAAGTTCATATTGGAAGAACATAAACTAAATCCTATAAAACTTAAATCGAAAGAGGGATTAGCATTAATAAATGGTACTCAATTTATGAGTGCTTATGGTGTATATTGTTTGATAAAAGCCAACCAACTTTTAAACAAAACCGACTTTATTGCAAGCATTTCTATTGATGCTTTTGACTGTAGGTTAGAGCCTTTTCATCATTTATTACACGATGTTCGTCCGCATAAAGGACAAATAGCAACTGCTAAAAAAATATTGGAAAATTTAGCCGATTCCGAAATTGCAAAGCAACATAAATTGCAAGTTCAAGATCAATATGCGTTCAGGTGTATTCCGCAAGTGCACGGTGCAAGTAAAGATGCCATTGAACATATCAATAAAATATTTACTATCGAAATAAATGCTGTTACTGATAATCCAAATGTATTTGCTGAGGAAGATTTGATACTTTCGGGTGGGAATTTCCATGGACAAACATTGGCCATTCATTTAGATTTTTTAGCCATTGCTTTGGCTGAATTAGGCAGTATTTCTGAACGTAGAACTTATCAATTAATTTCGGGACAAAGGAATTTACCCGCATTTTTGGTAAGTAATCCTGGTTTAAATTCTGGCTTTATGATTCCACAATACACTGCTGCAAGTATTGTGAGTCAAAACAAGCAATTATGTACGCCTGCTTCTGTTGATTCAATAGTGAGCAGTAACGGCCAAGAAGACCATGTAAGTATGGGTGCAAATGCTGCAACAAAATGCTTAAGAGTAGTTAAAAATTTAGAGCGAATTGTGGCCATAGAATTACTAAACGCAAGTCAAGCTTTGGAGTTCAGACGTCCATTAAAAAGTGCTTCAAAAATTGAAACATATATAGCTGCCTACCGCAAATTAGTTCCATTTGTAACCAAAGATAGATTCCTACACGATGATATTGAAAACAGTGTGCTGTTTTTGAATAATACAGCTGTTTAACATTGTATTTTAAACTTTGTCATAGTTTTAAACTTTGATAAAGTTGATAAACTAAAATTGATATATAAATCCTGCTTGGTTAGCGCCAATAATTGGAAAAAAACCTTTGTTATTCATTTTCCATTTGTATTGGTGTGTGGCATAAATTAACTTAGTAGCTGCCATTCCAATTCCCGCTCCAACCATTACATCGGAAAACCAATGACGGTTATTTAACATACGCATAGCACCTACAGTAATTGCAACGGTGTAACCTGCAATATAAACCAAAGGTTTGTCTTTAAATTCTTGATGTAAAACCTCCGCTAAAGTAAAAGTAAAGGAAGTGTGTCCGCTAGGAAATGAACTATTTGCAGAACCATCAGGACGTAATACTTGGGTATTGTATTTTAAAATATTTACCACTCCTAAAGTAAGTATTACACTTTTACCTGTTAGTGCCGCTTGATTGGCAAAATTACTGCTACTTTTTACATGAAATAAATCGAGGCCAAGCATGTATAAAGCTGGAGCAAAAGCAATATAATCATCGGCTGAATTATTAAATGCAGCAAAGTTTTCATTTCTGAATTTTCTAACAGCCATGCTACTTGGTAATCCATTATCATTCAAACTCGATAAGCCATAAGCTAATAAAACAGCTGGGATTATATAACTTTTAAAATTGTATTGCTTATTGTAAAATGAAGAATCATTTTGTGCATTGGCTTTTAATACCAATAATGACAATAATACAAATAAAATATTTTTCATGAATGAAGTAAATTATTGATAACTGCTGAAGCATATACAGCTGCCGTTTCTGTTCTTAGAATGTTTTGTCCAAGTGAAATGGTTTTGAAATTTTGCTCTATAGCCAATTTAGCTTCCAAGTCAGTAAAGTCGCCTTCAGGTCCAATTAATAACAAAGTAGATTTTTTCAAATCAATGGATTCATTGATGGTTAAAGTATGTTCATTGCACCATGCCATTAAACAGTTCAAATCAGTGGTTTTTTGGTTCGAAACAAACTGCTTGAAAGAAATAATATTATTCAATTTTGGCAACCAATATTGCTTACTTTGTTTAATTGATTGAATTAAAATTTTCTCACAACGTTCCATATTAATTTTGTTTCGTTCAGCGTTTTCCGTTTCTATAAAAGAAATTTCAGTTACACCAATTTCAGTGCATTTTTCCAACATCCAATCCATTTTATCAAAGTTTTTGGTGGGTGCTATTGCAATGTGCAAACCAATTGCTTTGGACGTAAAATGAAGCTTTTCAATAATTTCAAGTTTACATTTTTTTTGATTGTCATCAATTATTTTACAATTAACTTTATTGCCCTTTCCATCAATTAATGTGATTTCATCGCCAACTTTTTTTCTTAAAACCCTTACACAATGTTTCGATTCATCTTCAGGGAGTTCTACTCTATTGTTTTCAAGATTTTGATGGAAGAATAATTGCATATTTTATTCATAAAAAAAGACGTATAACTACGTCTTTTAAGTTTTTTTAATTGTTAGTTATATAATATTTAAGCAATAACAGCTGCTTTTACATTTAATGGATTAGATTGTTTTTGAACAAAATCAGATGATTTACTCACTCCCATCTGACTATTTCCATTAAATTCTGCTCCTGATTCAATTACTAATTTTTGCGATTTAATATCACCAATAATTTTAGCAGTTGATTTTACTGTCAATAAATCTTCAATAGAAATATTGCCATTCACTGTACCTTGCAAATCGCAATTTGCTGCTTTTACATTTCCATCAACTTTGCTGCTTGGACCTAATACAAGTTTAGTTTTAACTGTTATAGAACCTTTTACAGTTCCGTCAATACGTAAATCACCTTCTGAATTTAAATCACCAACAATGCTAGTTCCAGCATTTATAATATTTATTTCTTGTGGGTTAAATTCCTGATCTTTATTGCTTTTAAATATTGCCATAGTTTAATTTATTTTAATTAATATTTATAACATTTGAATAACAAAAGTAAGTATTTTATTTTTGCAAACAAATTTTTTGAAATTATAATCTATTAAATTATAAAAAAATTGCTTTTGAATGGTTTTTAGTTACTGTAAATATTTAATAATAGGAAACAAATTATAATTTTTTAGTATTCTTTTGGGTTTAAATTTTTTACCTCAATTAATAATTGCACTTTTGCGGACTAATGGAAATAAAAACTGCCGAATTTAAAATTGCTGCATCAAATGCAGCTGGCTGCCCAAAAGGCGCTTTACCCGAATTTGCTTTTATTGGAAGAAGTAATGTTGGTAAATCATCATTGATAAATATGTTGGTTGATAGAAAAGATTTAGCTCGTACTTCATCAACTCCAGGTAAAACAGTAAGTATTAATTTTTTTCTTATCAATACCAAATGGCATTTAGTTGATTTGCCAGGATATGGATATGCAAAAAGAAGTAAAACTTTGCGTGTACAATGGGAAACAGTTTTAATTGAATATTTAAAAGAAAGAGAAAATTTACAATGTGTTTTTGTATTAATTGATTGCCGAGTTCCTCCTCAAAATAGCGATATTTCATTTATCAATATGTTAGGCGAAATGGGTGTTCCTTTTATTTTAGTTTTCACTAAATTAGATAAACTAAAAGCAATTGACTCAGCAAAAAATATTGAAAAATTCAAAGAAACTTTATTGCTTGATTGGGCAGCTTTGCCCCAATGTTTTGAAACTTCATCGGAGAAAGTAATTGGAAGAAAAGAATTACTTGATTTTATAAATAATGTAATGAATACTCCTAAAGAATTATAAATTTGACTGCAGCAAAGCAATTTGGATTAATTGGAAATAATTTAAAAAACACTTTTTCAGTAGATTTTTTTACCAATAAATTCATTGAAAATAATTTACCATTTTCATATCAAAATTTTGAACTTCAAAAGGTGGATGAAATTACTCAACTAATTGAATCTAATCAAGCATTAGTAGGTTTAAATATTACCGTTCCTTTTAAGGAAAGTATCATTCCTTTACTTCAAGAATTAGATATAACTGCAGCTGAAATTGGTGCTGTAAACTGCATAAAAATTACGAGGGAAAATAATCAGTGTTTTATAAAAGGTTATAATACCGATGCTGATGGTTTTATTCTATCTTTAACTGAATTTATACCGAAAGGGTTTTCAGGAAAAGCACTAATTTTGGGTACTGGTGGTTCCTCAAAAGCAGTTCAATTTGTATGTAAACAATTAGGAATTAAATTTACTTTGGTAACTAGTCAAAGCAATAAAGTTAACGCCAATACTATTCGTTATTACGACTTAAACGATGCTGTATTAGTGGCTCATAAATTAATTATTAATTGCACTCCAAATGGCATGTATCCCTATCCAAATGAGTTTCCTGAAATTCCCTATTTTGCTTTATCAAAAAAACATTATTGTTTTGACTTAATATATTTGCCTCATGAAACACAGTTTATGAAACAAGCAAAAGAACAAGGGGCAAAAGTTACAAATGGGCTAAAAATGTTGTATTGTCAAGCTGAAAAAGCCTTTGAGATATTTATTAATTAACAAAAAGTAGTTTACCAACTATCGATTTACTACCATCTTTATTAGCGGCAAAAACCAAATACACACCGGTTGCTACTTTTGATCCACTAAAATTTCTACCGTTCCAAGTTGCAAAACCACCATTTGAGCTGGTTTCAGCAACTAAATTTCCAGCTATATCAGTAATTTTTACATTCACATTTTCTGCCAATCCTTTGATTGAAATATCACCTATAAAATTGGGTTTAATTGGGTTTGGATAAATTTCAATTTTATTGAAATCAACACCTGATTCAGTAGCGTTTCCCTTATAACTTACCATTCCTTTTAAAGTTCCAAAAAACACTTCTCCAGTGTTATTATCAATTCCAATACTCAATATATTATTGTCGAGAATTGAACTATTTTTAGATGTAAAGTTATGAATAACCGTATAACCATCGCTCGATACTAACCAAGCGCCATTATTGGTTCCAATCCATTTTCTATTTGCTCCATCAATGGTAATACAATTGATGTTTTCACCACCTAAAAAATTAGAATATACCAAACCTGTTTTTATCACTATTTGTCGTGAATCAAATGAGCCACTTTCTGTTCCGTTAAATACATTTTCAGGACTGCTAAAAATGCTTAAACCCGCACTAGTTCCAACCCACATTTCACCTCTTTTATCTTTAACCAAACAGTTAATTGTATTACTTGCTAAAGCACCATTTCCAATATCTTTAGTTAAAACTTTATATGCATCATCTGTTGAATTTGAAACATCTAAACCATGGTTATAAACTAAAACTCCACCATCTCTAACATTGGCTACCCATTTATGGTTTTCATCGTCAATGGCAATATTAGCAACATAGTTAAGTCCTCCAAATACATTACCAATAGAAAAACATTTAATTGTTCCATCGTTCATTAACACACATATTGGCTGCCCGCTAGAATGGTTGGTAAACCAAAGATTATTTTCATTGTCAAAAACTAATCCAGCTACTCTGCAACTATTGGTAAATGCTTCTTGTAAAACACTGTTATTTTTATTGTAAATGTATTCTATTTTGCCATTCAAATCCATTTTAATTAACCCATTTCCATAGGAAGCAGCATATATTTTTTCATTCACATTATCGTATGCTAAAGTCAAAATATCGTGAATAGAATCTGGTGTTAAAGCAGAATTTTGATCAATATTACTGGTATTTGTCCAATTATTATTTTCATATATATAAATGCCGTTTGGTTTAAATCCTTCGTTATAATATGGCGCATAACCGCCAGCAGCATAAAGTTTATTGTTTATATATTTAAAATCTGTAGTTATTTTATTAAAAGGGCCATTTGGAATTATATAATCTGAACCATTATACTGACCACCAGGAAATACTTCAATTCCATAAAAATTATCGACAGTTGCAAGCCGATCATTAGGTAAAACAACAGCTGAGTTTTTATATTTTTTACCAGATTTGAAAATAATTTTATCTGAGTTTATTGTACTTATATTTTTAATTGTAGTTATAACTAGTTTATTGTTACATATAATTAAATCAAAAACATTTTCAAAGTCTACATCATTTATTTTTGTCCAATTATTTTTGTCATAAACATTTAAAAAACTATCAATTTCAGCATAAAGCAAATTATTAAAAGCTTCAATTTTATTACTTTTTGATGATGATTTAATTAAGCTCCAAAAGTTGAAATCACTTAAGTTTCCACTATTTAAATTTGCGCTATAAATTCCGTTATTGGTAGTTGCGTAAATATAATTATCTAAAATGGCAATGTCTAAAATTTCAATATTACTTCCGCCAACACCAATGTTTTGATATGAATCAATAATTTGTTTTTTATTAATATCAATAACAACAATTCCAAAGCTACATGCTAAATATGCTTTTCCATTATAAAATGTAATGTCGTTGATTGCTTTTTTACCAATAATAGTTCGTTGTAATATTTGGGGTAAATTTGTAATTTCATTGTTTTGTAACAAATCAATATTCCCGTTTTCATAAACTATAAAAAGTAATTTATTGATTTGATTGCTACGCAATAATTTGATTTCTACATCACTTAATCCCGTAACTTTTGAAATTCTTTCCAAATCACCATTTTTCTCGTCATATGAAAACAAGGAACTAGGAGAACCAGCATAAACAGTATTACCTATTACTGCAATTGTTTTATTTTGCCAATAAGGCAAATGAACTCGCCAAGAACCAAGCCCACCTTCAGTTTGAGCAATCAATAAAAATGGAAAAAATATAAAAAGATAGGTTGTTATTTTTTTTATCATTATGCGTTTAATTAATACAAACTCTTTTACAAACGTAAATTTGAAATAATTATTTTACAATAATAAGAAATCAAATGGAAAGGCTCAATATTTTGTTTATTTTGCAACCGTTTTATGTGGAGTAAATTAGCAGATTTTATTTTAAAATTTAGATGGCAAAGCCTTTTAGCCATTGTAATAATTACTATTTTTTTTGGGTACCAAGCTGGAAAAGTTCAGCTTACCTATGATTTTGCTAAAATTATTCCGGCCGATGATCCCGATTATATTGAATACATCAAGTTCAAAAACACTTTTGGTGAAGACGGAAATGTATTGGTAGTTGGCGTTCAATCGGACAAAATTTTCGAATATGATTTTTTTAACGATTGGGCTCATCTAACCAATCAAATTGAAAAAACTGATGGAATTGAAAAAGTTGTTTCATTGAGTAACATGTTTACAATTTACAGAAATGATTCAAGCCAAACGCTCCAATTAAAGCCATTGCTAGAAAGTAAAATATTGAACCAAATTCAATTGGATAGCTTTAAAAGCAAAGTAGCTGATTTGAAATTTTACAATGGTTTTTTATATAATCCAGAAAGTAATGTAACCCTTTTGGCCATTACTTTAAAAAAGGAAAAACTAGATAGCAAAGAGCGAATTCCTTTGGTAAACAGCATTGAAGATGCCGCTAATATTTTTGGTAAAAAGTATGGTTGCGAAATGCATTATTCAGGTTTGCCTTATGTGCGAACCATTATGAGCAGTAAAGTAGCCGATGAAATAAAAATATTTATTTATTTATCCATATTTGTAACAGCATTATTTATTTTCATTTTTTTTAGGTTTTTAAGCGCTGTAATCCTTTCGCTTTTTGTAGTAATAGTTGGTGTAATTTGTACCCTTGGCACCATTGCATTATTTGGTTATAAAATCAGTTTATTAACAGGAATCATTCCTCCTTTAATGGTGATAGTCGGGGTGCAAAATTGTATTTATTTGCTCAATGTTTATCACCAGGAATTTTTAAAACACAAGGATAAAATTAAAGCCATCAAAGAGTTAATAGCCAAAAATGGTTTGGCTTTATTTTTAACAAATATTACTACTGCCATAGGTTTTTGTGTTTTCAGTTTTTCAGGTAGTGCAGTTTTAGATCAATTTTCAGTAGTTTCTGGAATCAATATTATGTTAATTTACGTCATTAGTTTGGTGTTTATTCCTATTGTTTATAGTTACTTACCTGCCCCTAAAATTAAACATACTAAACATTTAGAAGCTAAACGTTTGAATAAAGTTTTAGCCTATTGTAATTACTTAATTTACCATAAACGCAGAACCATTTATATTTCAACCATTGTGTTGGTTTTGGTAAGTATTAGTGGTGCTTTTTTGGTGGATGGTACTGGATATGTGGTAGATGATATGCCCGAACAAAATAAGGTTTATAAAGATTTGAAGTTTTTTGAGAAGAACTTAAAAGGAATTTTACCATACGAGATAGCAATTGATACCAAACGTGATAATGGTGTGAAGGATTATGAAACACTTCAGAAAATAAATAAATTAGAGAAAGATTTAGCCAAAGTTCCAGAGTTTAGTAAAGCTGTTTCAGTTGTCGATTTTTTAAAATTTGCCAATCAAGGAATGCATGATGGCGACCCAAGGTATTATCAGCTTCCAGATGTGTTAGCCATTAGCGAAATGGTGAATTATTTACCAAAACAACAAGGTAAAACTAATTTATTAAAATCCATGGTTGATAGTAATTTTAGGGTAGCAAGGGTAAGTATTCAAATGGCTGATGTGGGTTCAACTGATATTAAAAGAATTCATCAAATGGTGCAACAAAAAGTGGATTCTATTTTTGATAAAACCAAGTATGATGTAAAATTAACGGGAACGAGTGCTATCTTTTTAAAAGGAAACGATTACTTAATCAATAACTTGTTGAGTTCAGTTTTTTGGGCATTGTTGCTTAATTCTTTCATGATGATATTTTTATTTGCTTCCTGGCGAATGATGCTTATTTCATTGTTGCCAAACATTATTCCATTATTAGTTACTCTAGGTATTATGGGCTTTTTCAATATTCGATTAAAACCATCTACCATCATAATTTTTAGCATTGCTTATGGAATTGTGGTTGATTTTACCATTCATTATTTAGCCAAATACAGGCACAGTTTAAAGAAACATAATTGGGATATGAGCATTGCCATTCCTGAAAGTTTAAACGAAGCAGGACCAAGTATCATATACACTGCAGTAGCTCTTTTTGGAGGATTTATCATTTTTGCAGCTAGTTCATTTGGTGGTACAAAAGCATTGGGAATTTTGACTTCATTATCGCTCATTTTCGGAATGTTAATGAACTTATTATTGCTTCCATCCTTATTGCTATCATTAGAAAAATCAATCAATAACAAGAAAGAATTTGAAACCACATTTGTGGAGGTAGAACCTGAGGATTAGACATTAGTTGTTGGTTGTCAGTTGATAGTTTTTTTATAAAGAATTTAGTTTTGCTTTGACACAATTTAATACATTTGCACCTCGAAAACATATACTATGAAATTTTATAACTTACTAATTAAATACCGCTTTTGGGCTGGAATAGCTTCATTAATCATTGGACTTTTACTTCAGTTTGCTGGCTTAGGCGATATTTGGGCAGCCATTATTTTTTATACCTTATCAGTGATTGCTGTATTTACACATTTCTTTATTGGCCCATTACGTTTGGTTCAAGAGCCAATGGAAAATGGTGATGTAGAAAAAGTAGAGCGTATTATTAAATCAGTGTGGTTTCCAAGATTATTATTCAAACCTATTCGTAGTTCGTATTATACTTTAATAGGCAATATTGCCATGGCAAATAAAGATTTTGATACAGCTGAAAAAAACCTAAAAATGAGCGCTGCTGTTGGAAGTAAAATAGCCGAAAATGAAGGTTCTACCAAAGTACAATTAGGCATGGTGGCTTTGCAGAAAAGTAATTTTAAAGATTCAGAAAAATATTTTAGAGAAGCATTGAAAATTACGCTTGATAACGATAATAAAGCAATGGCTTTGTTAGGAATGGTTCAAATTTATATGAACAAAAGAGACATTAGAGCAGGAAAAGATTTTTTAATGAGGGCTAAAAATTGCAAATCGAAAAACGAACAAGTAGTTGCACAAATAAAAGATTTAGATAAACATTTGGCTCGTGTACCGGGTTAGTTTTTTTTAGTACTTAGTACTTAGTTTTTAGTACTTAGTTAATAGGAATTGTAAGTTATTTGCTTTACGACAAGAGGAACAAGTATTGCTAATTGACTCCTTCGACTCCGCTCAGGATGACAAATAAGGCTTATTGCATATAGCAAATTGAATTTACTTAACAATCACCGTTCCAATTTTTTTAGTCAAAACATTCCTTTGCTTGATCAAATCCATATGAATGTGTTGATGAATTTCAAAGTCTTCTTCACTTAAACTGGGTGTCAATAACTGTTGATTTTTTACTATTAATTTATTGATGTATTTGATATGCAAATGTAAAATAGCTGAATCAATATCGCCTTTGATGTCTTTAAAAAAACTTTCTAAATTTACAGAAGCTTTCCTCTCCCAAAGCGGACTTAAAGTATATTCTTTAGCTAATAAATTAGCAGCTAGGGTAGTTATTAGCGGATTTTGATGGTTAATAAAAAACTTTCCATCCAAGGTATTTCCACTTTGTAAAACAGAGTATGATTCCTCTAAAATTAAAGTAACAATTGGATTGTCAATTTCAATTTCTTTTTCTAATATTTGTTTCAATAAATAACTTGCTGCAGTTTCTGATTCATTTTCATCAATTTTTTTATCGCCAAAATTGATAATTAAACGAATCAAATCACGTTCCTGGTCATCAAAAATAATGGAATCACTAAGTAATTCTTGAAACTGTTCTCCATGCGATTTTTCAGGTGGTACAAAACCTTCAAAAGCGTCATTGCTAATGTATTCTTTTTCTTTATCGGTTAAAAACTGCTTGCGCAATTTATTCAACTCTACTATTAAAATCTGCTCGTCAATGTTCATTAAACGAGCACATTCACTTACAAAAATAGAACGCTTAATACTATCAGGTATTTTGCTAATACTTTCTACAATTTCACGAGTAACATTTGCTTTTTTTATTGGATCGTTACCTGCATCAGCTAATAAAAGATTTACTTTAAAAGCAATGAAATCTTGTCGTTGTGTTTCTAAATAATTTTTAAATGCATCGCTCCCTACTTTCTGACTGTAACTATCTGGATCATCTCCATCGGGAAAGGTTAAAACACGTACGTTCAGCCCTTGTTCCAAAAGCATGTCAATTCCTCTAATACTTGCTTTTATTCCTGCTGCATCACCGTCAAAAAGAACAGTTACATTTTCAGTAAATCGTTTAATTAATCGAATTTGGCCTTCGGTTAATGAAGTTCCACTAGAGGCAACTACATTTTCCACACCTGATTCGTGCATACTAATTACATCGGTATAACCTTCAACGAGGTAAACAGCATCTTGTTTTCTTATTTCATTTTTACCATAATAAAGTCCGTAAAGCTCGTTGCTTTTATGGTAAAGCAATGTTTCGGGCGAGTTTACATATTTAGGACTATTGGGTTCTTTTTTTAAATATCGGCCTGCAAATGCAATTACTTTTCCGTTTAAATTATGAATAGGAAAAATTACTCGACCACGGTAAGCATCAAACTTTTTTCCATCTTCTTTATGTTTAACCAAACCTGAGCTAAACAATAAATCTTCACTGAATTGATTGGCAATTGCTTTATCGAAAAAGGCCGACCAACTATCTAAACTGTAACCTAAGTTAAATTTTTTGATGGTTTCGTTTCTGAAACCACGGCTTTCAAAATAACTTAAACCAATGGCTTGGCCTATTTCATTATTCAATAAAATATCTTGAAAATAATCGTTTGCCCAATTATTTAATATTTGTAAACTTTCCTTTTCATCACGCTGTTTTTTCTCTTCATCAACGTTTACAAATTCCTGTTGTGGCCATTCCACATTGAATTTTTCGGCTAAAAATTTTAATGCAGGAACATAACCTAAACTGTCGTGTTCCATAATAAAATTAACTACGTTGCCGGCTTTGCCGCAACCAAAACATTTAAAAATTCCTTTGGCAGGACTTACAGAAAATGAAGGAGATTTTTCAGTATGAAAAGGACAAAGTCCAGTTAAGTTAGAACCTCTGCGTTTTAAACGCACGTAATCACCAATTACTTGTTCAATATTGGCGGCATATATAATTTCGTCTATTTTAGCTTGAGGTATCAATTTTTCAAAAATAAGGAAATTATGGAAAATTCGAATTGTTAAATTCTAAATTCGAATTTGTTTTGAAATAATTTGAAAATTATTTATTTACCATGGTTATATCTTGGGTTTTAGCTTTTTTGATACTAGCCAAATAAACACCCACAAAGACGATGACCATAAAAATTAATTTTTCAAAACTCAATTCATCAGTGGCAAATATAATGGCAATTAAAGTAGCGCAAACTGGTTGTAAATAAATATATGAACCCACTAAACTACTGCTTGCATGGCGCAGTGCATAAGCATTTAATACGTAAGTTAAAAAAGTAGAACCAATGGTAATAAAGCCTACAAAAAACCAAATTTTAGGAGTAAAAGTGAACCATGCTATTTGGCTAAATTCAGCTGCACCAAATGGTAAAACTAATAATGTTCCAAACAAAAAGCTGTAAAGCGTAACCGTTAATGGATGATATTTATGAATTAATTGTTTGGCATAAACCAAATAAAACGCATAAATTATTGCATTTGCAGCCACCATTAAATCACCAATAACTCGATCTGAATCAAACTGAAACTTTCGACCTCCAACCAACATAATGGCACCTAAGCTTGCAAGCAGAACACCAATTAATTTTTGAAACGACAGTTTTTCTTTGTGCCAAATCATTGCAATAACAATCACAAAAATGGGCGTGTTCATCATTAATACCGAAGCATTGATTGGGGTAGTAATTGACAAGCCTTTAAAGAATAACATCATGTTTGCAGCTACTCCAAAAATGGCGCATACTAATAGTTTCAAATAATCTTTTTTATCAGTAATTTTCTCTTTGATAAATGATTTATGAAACAAAATAATGAGCACACTTGCTACCGAAACGCGCAATAAAATAAATGCAAAAGGTTTAATATAAAAGGGCATTACCTGCTTTGCAATGCTGAAAGTTGCACCATAAATAATGGTAACAATCCAAAGGGCAATATGAACTTTTACTTTTTGATTCATGAGCATTTATAGCTTCATTGATTTCACTTCTTTTACAAAACGAATGCATAAAAATATAGCTGAAAAAGTGAGCCCAATGCTCAGGCCATACCAAATTCCGTACAAACCTAAATTCATAGAAAATGTAAAATAGTAACCCAATGGAATTCCAATTACCCAATATGCAATGATGGTAATGATAGTTGGCACTTTTGTATCCGACAAGCCACGTAAAGCACCTAAACTAACAGCTTGCACACCATCACTTAACTGAAACATAGCAGCTATATAAAGCAAACCTGCAGTGATGAATTGAACGTCAACATCGTTTACACTAATTTCAACAATAAATTGATTAAACAATGTAAATATCAATGCACAAAAACCCATAAAAACACCACCTAAAATAATGCCTGATATACCAGCATAAAGCATGTCGTATTTATTTTTTCGTCCATAAGCATCACCTACTGCAATGCCAGTTCCTGCCGAAATTCCTGTAGCAACCATATACGTTAACGAAGCCAAGTTAATGGCTAAAGTATGAGCTGCTTGTTCGCTTTTTCCAATCCAACCAATGATAATGGCTGCAGTTGCAAATGCACCCACTTCAAAAAAGTATTGGAATCCACTTGGTAATCCAACTTTTAAAATAGAAACAAATTGTGTTTTTATAGAACTAGCCGTTTTTATTAAATAGGGTTTATATTGTTTATGCAACAAAACATATAAAAGCATGCTGATAAACATTAATATTCTGGAAATAATAGTGGCCCAACCAGCGCCTTTTAAGCCCAATGCTGGCATTCCCCAATTTCCATAAATGAACATATAATTTAGTAAAATATTTAACGCCAAAGCAATCATGGTAATGACTGCTGCAGGAGCAGTAATTGATAGTCCATCGCTGAATTGTTTAACAGCTAAAAATAGTAATAAAGGTAAGGTACTATAATTTAATAAAGTAAGAAATTCATTAGCCAAAGGTTTTACATTATCATCTTGTTTGAACCAATCTAAGTGATTGCTCAAAAGCATATTTACAAAAAATATAAATACTGATAAAACCAAAGCAACCAAAATTGCAGCTTTAAAATAGTTGACACATTCTTGTAAATTATTTTCTGCTTTTGCCTTGGCAATTAAAGGCGAAACCGCCATTAAAGTTCCTAAACCTAAAATGGTTATTAAATAATAAATGGCATTTGTTAAACCTGCTGCGGCTAAGTTGGTAGCATCAATTTTTCCAATCATTAAAGTGTCGGCAACACCCATTAACACAATGCCTAATTGCCCAATTATAATTGGCCAACTTAGCTTTAAAATACTTTTAAAATAGGGTTTGTAAACTGAATAAATTGCTTGCACTGAATAAAAATTAGTGCGCGAAAGTAAGTAAAACAAATACTCTTCCCGTTGAAATTTGAAAAATGATTTGCTTTAATTTCAAAATTCAAAAAACTTTAGAATAAAATTTAGCCAATTGATACATTAAATTTTTATGTTAAATACTATTAAAATTGCAGGTTAAATGGAATATCATTAAACATTTTTGAGTTTAAAATTATCATTTACAGCTACTTGTGTACAATGGGTTAAAGTTAATTATCACACGGCATTGAATTTAGATTAACAGATAAAAATCAAGATTTTTTTTGATTTCCGTTAGTGGAAATTTGTAAAAACAATTTCAAAAAATTAATGTTGTAATATTTAATAATAAATAATTATAACTTCAATGTCAAAAATTGCAATCATAGGATCAGGTTTTTCTGGATTAAGTTCAGCAGCTTATTTATCTGCTGCCGGACATGAAGTGCATGTTTTTGAAAAAAATGCATCAATTGGAGGAAGAGCAAGGCAATTAAAAACAGAAGATGGTTATGTTTTTGACATGGGACCAAGTTGGTACTGGATGCCCGATGTGTTTGAAAGATTTTTTAAAGATTTTGGCTATTCGGTTGCTGACTTATACGACTTAAAATTATTAGATCCTTCGTTTGATGTAGTTTTTGAGGGAAATGATAAAATATCGATTCCTGAAAATTTTGATTCATTGTGCAATCTTTTTGAATCAATAGAAAAAGGAAGTGCTGAAAAGTTGAAGCAATTCATGGAGGAAGCTGAATACAAATATAAAACAGGTATTGAAAATTTAGTATATAAACCAGGAATATCCCTTTCAGAATTTGCAGACATTGATTTGATAAAAGGCATGTTTCGATTGCAAGTTTTTTCATCGTTTAGCAAGCATGTGAGGAAGTTTTTTACTCATCCTAAACTAATTGCCATCATGGAGTTTCCTGTTTTGTTTTTGGGCGCAATGCCCCAAGATACACCAGCACTTTATAGTTTGATGAATTATGCTGGTTTGAAATTAGGCACTTGGTATCCACTTGGTGGTTTTGGAAAAGTAATTGATTCCATGAAACTAGTAGCAGAAAAAAAAGGTACTATTTTTCATGTAAACGCTAACGTTGAAAAAATTGAAGTTGAAAACAATCAAGTTAAGCATTTATTAGTAAATGGTAATGAATTTAAATGCGATGCAGTTGTAGCCTCAGCCGATTATCATCATGTAGAAAGCAAACTATTGGATGAAAAATATAGAAATTACAATGAAGCATATTGGGATAAAAAAGTTTTTGCTCCCTCTTCTTTAATTTATTATTTAGGCATCAATAAAAAAATCAATAATTTAGATCATCACACCTTGTTTTTTGATGAAGATTTAAACCAACATGCGGTTGAAATATACAAAACGCCCATGTGGCCAACAAAACCATTGTTTTATGTTTGCTGCCCGTCAAAAACTGATGATGAAATTGCTCCGCACGGACATGAAAACATATTCTTATTAATGCCCATTGCATCAGGAATAGCGGATTCTGAAGAAATGCGTGAAAAGTATTTCAATCTAATGATTTCAAGATTAGAAAAACAAGTTGGTGAAGATATTTTATCGCATATTGATTACAAAAAAAGTTACTGTGTAAATGATTTTGTTTTTGATTACAATTCATATAAAGGAAATGCATACGGACTTGCAAATACATTGATGCAAACCGCTATTTTAAAACCAAAAATAATCAATAAAAAAATTAAAAATTTATTTTATTCTGGGCAACTAACTGTTCCTGGTCCTGGTGTTCCACCGTCAATTATATCTGGCAAAGTTGCCGCAGAACTAGTAATAAATCATTTAAAAAAAATAACCTATGAAGTCACTATTTGATGATGTTTCAGTAAAGTGCAGCAAATTAACTACCCGAGCTTATAGTACAAGTTTTTCGCTTGGTATATATTTTTTGAAAAGCAATTTACATGACCCCATATATTCAATATATGGCTTTGTGCGTTTTGCTGATGAAATTGTTGACAGTTTTGAAGGATTTGACAAAAGTAAATTACTGAAAAAATTTAAAGAAGAAACCTATGAAGCCATTGAAAATAAAATTTCATTGAATCCAATTTTAAACGCTTTCCAGCAAGTAGTAAATCAATACCATATTTCACATGATTTGATTGAAACTTTTTTGGAAAGTATGGAAATGGATTTAGAGAAAATAGATTACTCAACAGAAAAATATGAAACTTATATTTTAGGTTCTGCAGAAGTAGTTGGACTCATGTGTTTATATGTTTTTACTGATGGAAATATTAAACTTTATGAAGAATTAAAACCATTTGCCATGAAGCTAGGTGCAGCATTTCAAAAAGTAAATTTTTTACGTGACATGAAAGATGATTACCATATTCTTGGCAGGGCATATTTCCCTGGAATTGACATGTCAAATTTTTCAATTACAGCCAAACAAATGATTGAAAAAGAAATTGAAGGTGATTTTAAAGCTGCTTTGTATGGCATTAAAAAATTACCTGATTCCTCAAAAGGAGGTGTTTATTTGGCTTATGTTTATTACAATTCATTGTTTAAAAAAATAAAAAATGCGCATCCCCAAAAAATTCTAACTGAAAGAATTAGAATAAGCAATAGCGAAAAATTTGGTTTGATGATAAACAGCATGTTCCAATACAAAATGAACTTATTATGAGATTTTTATTGCTTATAATAACTAGTTTTATTTTTGCCAATAGCTCAGCCAATAATCTTTCCATTGAAGAAGTTAGAAATCTTTATCAAAAAGCTTCAAAAGATGAAGTTTTATGTAAAAAATTAATTGCGGATTTACAAATTTACAATGAAACTAACAACACTTCTTTAGCCGCTTACAGGGCATGTGCCAGTATGATAATGGCAAAATATGTTAGCAATCCAATTAATAAATTATCGAAATTTAACGAAGGCAAAAACTTACTGGAAAAATGCATAGAAAAAGACAATAAAAATGTAGAAATACGTTATTTGCGTTTTACCGTACAGTGCAATGCTCCAAAGTTTATAGGTTATAATTCATCAATTATTTTGGATAAATATTTTCTATTAAAATCAGTTTCATCCATCAATGACAAACAATTGAAAAATATAGTCATTACCTTTTTAAAATCCTCTGCTTATTTAACCAACACTGAAAAACAAAAACTATAAAAATGAACGATATCAAACAGCCGAAGTATATGCATCAATATAAAGCAGAACAATTTTTAAAAATAGATAAAAAGAAAGCTTGGGAATTCTTTTCTTCTCCTAAAAACCTTTCGGTAATTACTCCGCCAGAAATGGATTTTAAAATTTTAACAGATTTAAAAGACGAAGGTATTTACGAAGGAATGAAAATTGATTATACAGTAAAACCACTTTTAGGAATTCCTGTTCGCTGGCAAACAGAAATATGTAAAGTTGACAATCAAAATTATTTTACTGATAGGCAATTAATTGGTCCGTATAAAGTTTGGGAACATACCCATACATTTACAGAAGTAGCTAATGGAATAATGATGTATGACATTGTAAATTATCAATTGCCATTAGGTTTTATTGGGAACATGGTAAACGCTATTATTGTTAAAAGAAAAATTGAAAGTATTTTTGAATACAGAAAGCAAGTATTAGAAAAACTATTTGTTTAACACTTTTTTGAGTTGATTTAGTAAGTAAATCAATGGCATTAAAAGTATTTTATATGAATATTTCAACTTAAAGAATGACAAACATTTTGCAAAAAAAATCAGATAAACCCGTGAGCATTTTTTGGTTCAGAAGAGACTTGCGATTGAGCGATAATCATGGATTATTTGAGGCATTAAACACCTCAAATAATGTGCTTCCAATTTTTATTTTCGATAAAAATATTTTAAATGAACTCAAAGACAAAAAAGATAAAAGAGTTGCATTTATTCATCATGCTTTAGAAAATATCAATAATGAATTACTAAAAATTGGTTCGTCATTATTAGTTATTCATGATGAACCAATGCATGCATTTAAAACTATTTGTGAAAATTATGTGGTTGAAAATGTATTCACCAATCACGATTACGAACCTTATGCAACACAAAGAGATCAGCAATTAACAGATTGGTTTTTAGAAAAAAATATTTCATTTAAAACTTATAAAGACCAAGTTATTTTCGAAAAATCGGAAGTAATGAAATCAGACGGAAGTCCATACACCAAATTTACTCCATACTCAAGGTTATGGAAACAAAAATTAAGTGTGGAAGGAATCAAAACTTTTCCGTCTGAAGATTTGCAAAATAATTTCCTTCAAATAACAGCTTTCCATTTTCCAACACTTACCGAAATTGGATTTGAGGAAACAAACACTGGAATTTCTGCTACATTTATTGATAAAAAAATTATTTCCAATTACCATAATACTAGAAACACACCTTCCATAAATGGAACAAGCAATTTAAGTGTGCATATTCGCTTTGGAACTGTAAGCGTTAGATCACTCACTAAAACAGCTTTGGAGTTAAATGAACAATGGCTGAATGAACTAATTTGGCGAGAGTTTTTTATGATGATATTGTATCATTATCCAAAAGTGGTTACCCGTAATTTTAAATCGAAATACGATGTAATTAAATGGAGAAATAACGAAGCGGAATTTAAATTATGGTGCAATGGTGAAACAGGTTATGAAATAGTAGATGCCGGCATGAAGGAATTAAACGAAACTGGATTAATGCACAACAGAGTGCGAATGATAGTTGCGGGTTTTCTTACCAAACATTTACTAATAGACTGGCGTTGGGGAGAGGCGTTTTTTGCTGAAAAATTATTGGATTACGAACTTTCTTCCAATAACGGAAACTGGCAATGGTCGGCTGGTTGCGGATGCGATTCAGCGCCCTATTTTAGAATATTTAATCCGAGTGAGCAAACCAAAAAATTTGATCCAGAACGGAAATATATCAAAAAATGGTTGGGGAATTCACCGCTTGTTTTTCCTATGGTGGAGCACACATTTGCGCGTCAAAGAGCATTGGATGTTTTTAAAAGTTCGTTGGCGGAAAATGATAACTAAGAAATTGTAGTTCTCTCACATTTTCAATGAAACGAATGAACGCTTTCATTTAATATTTAAGTAATATTGATTTATCTGAAAAATAATAATATTGCAAACAAATAAAATTTGTAATAAATAGTAAAATGGAGTTCAGCAACCATTAAAATTAGGGCGACACCAGATAGATATAGAAGTAGAGTAAATTATAAAACAAATAAATGAAATCAAAAAATCTAATTTACCTTATTGTTTTTGCAACTTTAACAAGTTGCAAAACATGGAATACATCAATGCTTGTGCTCAAAATCGACCCAATCAATCCAAAATTATTAACACTTGACAGAAGAATAGAAGACTTATCAAACACAAATGTAATTGCAAACACAGACGAGATAAAACTTTTTACAGATGAAGTTGAAAATAATTTGATTGACCCTTATGGAGACAAATATGGATATATTGCAATAAAGAGAAACATTATTGAAGCTAAGTCAGGTGGTTTGGGATATACAATTGCAGGAGGACTAACATCTGGAATTCCTTGGCTTTTTGGATTGCCAATGTCAAATATTAAATATAAAATAGAAATAGAGTTAAGGATTCTTGATAGAAATAATAAATTAATTGGAAAATATTCTGCAACAGGAGAATCAAAAGTTACAGTTGCACTTTATTATGGTTATTCTGGAGCGGATGCAGTTAGAAAATCCTATTTAGAAGCTATGTTAGAGGCATTTGACAAAATCAGACCAAAAATTCAAAAAGACTCCAAACGTATTAATGACACATTATTAACAACAGGTAAATTATAAAAACCCAACTATCCTTCGTCTGAAGCCAAGCCTTTGCAAGGGTTCCGATAGCCTACCGGAATAAGGATTTATAATGAATAAAGTGTCCCGACTCGTTACAGCCAAAGCAACTATGTCAAAGTTTTAAACTTTGACATAGTTAGGTTACAAATATAAATTCCTAATTTTTCAAACTATTGAACAAATCTCAAATCAATCAATTGTTTCGATTATATTTGCGCCTCAAAATTTTGATAATTAATACATGATTGCTTTAACAAATATAGCCTTTGAATTTGGTGGACGTTACCTTTACCGCAATGCAAATTGGCACATAAAACCCAATGAACGCATTGCTTTAGTTGGTAGAAACGGAACTGGAAAATCTACTTTATTGCGTGTTATTAATGGTGAATTTGGCTTAAGCGAAGGAACCATTAGCAAGCCAAAAGACTTAACCATTGGCTTTTTAAATCAGGATAATTTAAGTTTTGAAACCGAAGACACCATTTTAAATGTTACCATGCAGGCTTTTAGTCGTGCGTTGTTTTTGGAAAAAGAAATTGACGAAATTTTAGTGCAAATGGAAACCGACCATAGCATGGAAATTATCAATAAACTCAGCAATGCGCAAGAGGAATTTGATAGATTAGATGGTTACAACATGAAGCATAAATGCGAAAAAGTGTTGGAAGGTTTAGGTTTTACCACTGCGCAATTACAACAACCTTACAAAAAGTTTTCGGGAGGTTGGCGTATGCGTGTGATGTTGGCAAAATTGCTATTGCAAAATCCTGATTTGTTAATGTTGGATGAGCCAACGAATCACTTGGATTTACCAACCATTAAATGGTTAGAAGAATATTTAATTGGTTACCCTGGAACTGTAATTGTGGTAAGTCACGATATGGAATTTTTGGATAAAATGACTAACAAAACGGTGGAAGTTGCCAATTCAAGTATTTATGAATACAGCGGAAATTACAGTTATTTTTTAAGTTCAAAAGATGAACGAATGGATTTACAACAACGCCAATTCGATAATCAACAACAATTTATAAAAGAACAAGAACGTTTTATAGCTCGCTTTAAAGCCAAAGCCAGTAAGGCCACAGCTGCTCAAAGTAGGGTTAAAATGTTGGATAAATTAGATAAAATTGAAGCACCCGAAGATGATAATTCTGCCATTAGTATCAATTTTAGATTAGGATTACAAAGTAGCCGTTTGGTAGCCGAAATGATAGATGTAAGCAAATCGTTTCCTGATGTTGACATTGTAAAAAAAGCAAATGCGCGCATAGAACGTGGCGACAAAATAGCTTTGATTGGTGCCAATGGAAAAGGAAAATCTACTTTACTTCGAATCATTGCAGGTGTTGAAAAATATGAAGGCGAAGCCAAACTAGGCTTCAATGTTCGTGATGCATTTTATGCGCAGCATCAATTAGAAAGTTTAGGTCAACAAAACGAAATTTTAGAAGAACTTTCTCACCATGCATCTGAAAGACCAGAAACAGAATTAAGAACTATATTAGGTTGTTTTCTTTTTGCCGGTGACGATGTGTTTAAGAAAATAAAAGTACTAAGTGGAGGCGAAAAAGCCCGTGTTGCGTTAGCAAAAACCTTATTAACAGAAGCCAACTTTTTATTATTGGATGAGCCAACCAATCACTTGGACATGCGTAGTATTAATATTTTAAGTCAAGCTTTACAGGCTTATGAAGGAACTTTTATTACTGTTAGTCACGATAGACATTTTATAAGCCAAATAGCGAATAAAATATGGTATATCGAAGATTTAGAATTGAAAGAATATCCGGGAACTTATGCCGAATATGAAGAGTTTAGAATAAAAAATGAAGCCATTCAATTGGCCAATAAAGAAGCCAATAAAAATGTTAAAAAAGTTGAGCCAATTGTGGCAAAACCTGTGGAAGTTAAACCGCTTGTTGTTGAAAATAAATCGAAATTAAGTAACAATCAAATTCAAAAAATTAAAACAGATTTTGATTTAGCCGAAAAACAATTGGAAAAACTAAAGCAACAATTAACAGCAGTAGAAGAAAGTTTTGCAAAGCCAGAAATAGCAAGCAATCCTGTAGAATTGAATAAAAAGCAATTGGAGTTAAGTGTGTTAAAAAAACAAATTACAGAACAGGAAGCCATTTACGAAAGGGCTTTTGAGGCGGTAATGGAATTGGAATAATAATATAAAAATTTAAATGTAGAGACGCGATTCATCGCGTCTTTTTTTATAATTCAAAAGTAAATATCAAACGGTATATTTCGTAAGTCAATAAAGTTATCTAATGGAACAGGATTTCTTTTCTTTCTTCTTTCTTTTTCCATTGCTGAAAAAGAAATCCTGCCTTGCAGGACTAGACAAAAATTAGCTTCCACGCACAAGGCCAGGGCTGGCCCGCATTTTTGTCGGGCCAATGCACATCGTTAATGGAATAATTGAAATATAATTTAGTTTTTTCTAATATGACTATGTTTTATGTTTCAATGTGATTTTTTATTTCTCCAATAATAAGTTTTTAGTATAAAACATCATTGCGAGGGATAATTTTTTTCAAAAAAATCAATATAAAATGATGTTGTGTCATTCAGTAGTACCGCTAAAGCGGTATCCTTTCCTTGGCATCTAACTTTGAATTTTAAAAGCGCTTAATAAACAAAGGGGATGCGCTGCATGACGAGTTTTTATTGTAATAGAATTTAGTTTTTATAAAATACGTCATTGCAATTAAATCCTTTCCCTAATCATTACATTCCATTAGCAACAAATTTCCACTGTCAAATTTTATTTCTATCAATCCATCTGTTTCGGTTTTATTACTGCTGCTCGTTCTATCGCCTAAATGCAAATCTTCGTTTTGCAAATTATAAGTTAATCCTTTTGTATGTAAACCAAATACGCTTCCCAATGGAATCAATGAAATATTTTGATTGGCTGGATACCATTTGGTGAATTGATTGGGCAAATTAAAAATCCTTGAATGGTCATCGAGCATTACAATGGTAATTTGGTCTTTATATTTGGCTAAAGTACTTAAATTATTGATGTGATGGTCGGCACGTTTTCCAGTAGCCCACAAAATATTTACAGCTTTATGGCCTTTGGCAATTAAAAAATCTAATCCTTTTTCCAAATCCGTTTTGTTTTGATCAGGTGTATGCACCACTTCAACAGGTTGCTGATTAGCTAATAATTCGTCCCAATTTTCTGCTTTGTCAAAATCACCGAGCACAATATCGAGTTTAATTCCAAGTTCCAAAACTCTGTGAATGGCACCATCTAAAACCATTACCACCGGACTCCATTCCAGTAATTGTCCCATTAATTCAAAACTACAACTTTGCCCATTGGCAATAATTAATGCGGGTTCTTGTTCATCGCGAACGATATGGTGGCTTGACATTTATTAATTGAAAGACTAAAAGATTGAAAGATTACAAGATTACAAAATTAGAAGGTTATGTACTGAAAAAGTTTTTATTACTGTGTAAAAATTTTATTGCCAGTTGCCTTAAGCCAGAGGCCATTTATAAAAACAAATTTTTTAATTAAGAATCTTACTTACATATTTGCTGCAAATAAAATTTAAAAGTGAAATATATTTTTATAAAAATTAGTTGTTTATTATTTATTGCCTTGTTTTTTGTACAATCATGTAAATCTAAAAAGAATTTAGGAACTAAATTACCTATTGAAATTGCGAAAGCAGGAGAATTAAAAAAGGATCATTCAGCATTTTTTAATCAGGTAAAACAACAAGAAAGTAATTACAATTATATTTCATGTAAAGGTGAATGTGAATACAGCGATGGTAAAAATAGTTTTACTTTCGATATTCAATTAGAGATGGAAAAAGGGAAATTTATTTTTATTAGAGCTACTTATTTATTGGGAATTGAAGTGGCCAAAATGTACATAACACCTACACAAATTCAAATATTGAATCATTTAGAAAAAACAAATACCCTTGCCAATTACGACTATTTAAAAAAGTTTAGTTCTGCTGATTTAAAATTTGAAAACATAGAGAACTTGTTTTTGGGAAATGCACTTTTTGCTCAAAATCCTACTATTACTCTATTAGATTCAACTGCTACGCAATATATTTTAAAAACCATGCTTGATGGTGCTTCGCAACAATGTTTTTATGGAATCAATAAAATTGCAAAGCTAGAGGCAAATCAATTAGAGGATACTTTTAAAAACCAAAATTTATCCATCAATTACAATGAATATATAGCAAATGGTACAAATTATTATCCAAGTGAGCTAGCTATCAACATTAGGGCAGAAAAAAATTTAGGATGCACCATGAAACTTTTCAACTTTGCATTTGAAAAAAAGAAAGATCCTCAAATACGTGTACCAGCCAGTTATAAAACAATTAGCCATTAAATATATTGTTACCAGTAAATCACTTTTACTGATAGTTATTTTATTGCTTTTAAATACTTCTATTTTTGCTCAAAAAACTTCACAGAAAAGAAAGCAATTAGAAAATGAACGCAAGACTTTATTAGCCAGAATTGGCGAAACCAAAAAAGTACTTGCTGAAAATAAGCAAAAAGAAAACACCAAACTTACTGAACTAAAAGCCATCAATGCGCAGATAAAAACGCGTGAAAAAGTAATCAGTAATATAGGTCAAGAAATATTTGAAATTTCGGTAGAAGTAAATGAAAGTAAAATTACCATAGACACGCTAAAATCACAATTGGCAAGGCTTAAGAAAGATTATGCGAATAATATGGTTGCCATTTATAAAAATAAAAACAACCTAAACGATTTGGCCTTTATATTTAATGCAGAGGGATTTAACGATGCCTACAAACGCATAAAATACTTAGACAAACTTTCGGAATACAAACAGCTTCAAGCTCGATTGATTGTTAATATTCAAAAATCGATAGAGGATGAAATTAACAACATGCTTCAAGTTAAAAAGCAAAGTGAACAATTATATTACGTTAAGGAAGGCGAAAAAAAGGAGTTGGAAGTTGATAAAAAAGTAGAGACAAAAGTGCTTACTGGATTACAACAAAAACAAAAAGTATTACAAGAAGAGCAAGCTCAAAATGAAAGAAATTTTCAAAAATTGTCGCAAAAAATATCAGATTTAATCCAAAAAGAAATTGAAGATGCTAGAAGACGGGAGGAAGAAAGGCGAAGAATAGCCAATGAGAAATCTGACGTAGAAAGATCAAAACTCATAGCTGAAAACAAGAAAAAAGGAATTGAAACAAAACCTGAAACTAAAAAAGTTCCTGAATCATCACTTTCGCCTGATGATTTATTGATAAATACTAACTTTGAAAACATGAAAAATCGTTTGCCTTGGCCCGTTAATAATGGATATATAGCTGAGGGTTTTGGAACGCATCAGCACCCAACTTTAAAAGCTGTTTATACTACTAATAACGGAATTAACATAGCTTGTAAAATAGAAACAACAGTTCGAAGTGTTTATAAAGGAAAAGTAAAAGCCATTTTTGAAGTTCCTGGAATGGAAAAAATTATTTTAGTAAAACATGGCGAGTACTTTACCGTTTATGCAAAATTGGAAAATATTCAAGTAAAAATAGGTCAAGAAATAAATGCCGGAGAAGTTTTAGGAACAGTATTTACTTTTGAATCTGAACAAAAAACGGAAATTCATTTTGAAATATTTAAAGGAAAAAAAGCTTTAAATCCGGAGGCTTGGTTAAAAAATTAAAAACCATGTTTGTCATAAAAAATATGACATTGAAATTTAAATAAAAAAGTTGTTTTTGTAACCTTAAAATAAATTTATATGAATAAAAAATTACTTATTGTAAGTGCACTAATTTTGCCATTGTTATTAATTAACAAAACTATTATTTCTACACCCAATGGAGCACCTGGAAAAAACACTGGATCACCAGGTGACGGTGGAGGAACTTGTTACACTTCGGGTTGTCATACTGGTGCTCCAACTGAAGCATCAAATATAATTACTACCAATGTTCCTACTGAAGGATATACGCCAAATACTGCATATACAGTTACTGTTACATTAACTGGAACAGGAAATAAAGGTTTTCAAATTTCGCCACAAAACATTACAGGAACAGAATTAGGAACTTTAGCTGCAGGTACTGGAAGCTGGGTAATTGGTAAATATATTACGCATTCTACTCCTAAAAATAATGCTACTGCAGTTTGGACTTTCCAGTGGACTGCTCCTGCAAAAGGTACCGGTGATGTTAATTTTTATGGTGCTTTTGCAATTACTAGAAACACCACTAAAACACAGGTTTTAAAAGTTACAGAAAAACTTGGTACAGGAATTCAGGAATCAGATTTATTCAGTATAAATGTATTTCCAAATCCGGTAAGTAATCAATTAAATTTATTATTTAATAACAATACTAAAAATGCTGTTATTGATATATTAGATTTAAATGGTAAAGAAATTTTACACAAAGAATTAAACAATAATACTGCTGAAAACGCAATTGACGTAAGTACTATTAAAGAAGGAAATTACATTGTAAAAATAAAAGCAGATGATCATATTTATTACAAAAAAATAAATATCAATCACTAAAAACCTATCTTTAAAAGTCATTGAATTAGTTTAAATTATTCCTTAAAGTTAGGAATGGTTTAAACTAATTTTTTTGCAACAGTTCCTACAAAATCTTTTAAATAAAAAGGTTCAAAATAAGCCACATCTTCAAACTCTTTTTTATCAAAGGCTGCTTGTGCCAATGATGAAATGAAACTGGCATTACAAACATATCCAATTTCGAATTTCGTCCCGCTAAAGCGGGATTGAGTTTCGAATTTACCAATGCATTTTTCCGCCCCATTTCCAATAAAAACTATTTCATTTTGAAGTAATTCTTCTTGGAACGAATGTTCATCTATAATCTTGGCTTGAGTGGGTAAAATTTCGGCTAATTGATTATTAAATAAAGCGCAATAAACTTCCATTCGCCTCGCATCAATCATGGGGCAAATCAATCCTTTGTAATTTCGGTGATTCGTTAAATATCCGTTGGCTAAACTTTGTAAAGTATTAATGGCAATCATTGGTATTTGCAAAGCATAACAATATCCTTTTACCGATGAAACACCCACACGCAAACCAGTATAACTTCCTGGTCCTTTACTCACCGCCACAGCATTTAAATCTTGTAAAGTAACACCTGCAATGTCTAAAGCTTTTTGTACTAAAATATGTAATTGCGAAGCATGGTTATTGCCTAATTTATCCTCGGCAAGCGAAATGGTTTGACCATCTTTTGCAATAGCAACCGAACAAATTTCAGTAGCAGTTTCTATACAAAGAATCAATGCCATTAATTAGAAATTTAATAAGTCGTTTAATTTAGCTGCTACCTTATCAGCATTCGGAAGCATTTCGGCTTCTAATCCCATATTAAGCGCAACAGCAGGTAAGTTTTTAGATCCAATGGTCATAACGGGTGCATCTAATTTGGTAAAGCATTGTTGCATAATTCTTGCGGCTAAACTTTCGGCAAAAGAATTCAATAAAGGCTCTTCAGTTACTACCAAACATTTTCCATGCTTGGTAACACTGGCCATAATTGTTGCTTCATCTAAAGGTTGTAAGGAACGTAAATCTACAATTTCCACTTTTCCTTCAAATTGTTTTGCAGCTGTTAAACTCCAATACACGCCCATTCCCCAAGTAATAATGGTACAACTTTCACCATTTTCTATGGCATCATTGCTTGCATGTTGTACAATATTTGCTTTGCCAAATGGCAATATATAATCTTCATCGGGTTCAATGCAACGCGCCAATTCCGTTCCTGGATTTTTACTCCAATAAAGTCCTTTATGCTCTAACATGATACAAGGATTTCCATCGTAATACGCAGCTTTCATTAAACCTTTCATATCGGCAGCATTACTTGGATAAGCTATTTTTATTCCTTTTAAAGTGAGTAAAGTAGATTCAATACTTCCACTGTGGTATGGTCCGCCTCCGCCATAAGCACCTATTGGAATTCTGATGACACAACTTACTGGAAATTTTCCCATGGTTAAGTAACTTGATTTGGTAATTTCACAAACTAATTGGTTTACGCCACTCCAAACATAATCGGCAAACTGAATTTCAACAATTGGCTTAATGCCTACCGCACTCATTCCAACAGTGGATCCTACAATATAAGCTTCTTGAATAGGTGTATTGAACACACGATGTTCACCATATTTACTAGCCAAAGTAGCAGCTTCACGAAACACGCCTCCTAGCCTTGCTCCAACATCTTGACCATAAAAAATAGCTTCGGGATGAGTGCGCATAATTTCATCAACGGCATGTAAAGCAGCATCCACCATTACTGTTGGCTCTTTGCCTGCTGGTGTTCTATTGCCCACTTCTTCAGTAGCTTTCGATGGTGCAAACACGTGATGTTCCAAAGTATCAATATTGGGTTCAGGTGCGTTTACAGCATCATTGAATTGTGAAGCTACATAAGCAATGGCCTCTTCGTTTATTTTATCTAATTCATTGCTGTACGCAATATTGTTTTCTAAAATATAGTTTTTAAGTTTCGGAAATGGATCATTTGCAGTATGCTTTTCCATGTCTTCATCTGTTCGGTACCATTCCTTGCGAACACCTGAAGTATGGTGACCTAACAATGGAACTTTAGCACATAATAACAAAGGCGCACGGTGAACTCGCACATAAGCCAAACATTCTTTAATGGTTTGGTACGAAGCTGCAAAATCGCTTCCATCTACTCTTCTGCGTTCTAATCCTTTAAATCCTGCTGCATATTCATAGGCATCCATGGCGCGCATTTCCTCGCCACTGGCACTAATTCCCCAATTATTGTCTTGTACAAAATATATGATGGGTAGTTTTTTTAAAACCGCCATTTGTAATGCTTCTGCAATTTCGCCTTCAGTAACCGAACCATCGCCAAGGCTACAAATAACAACTGGTTTTTCGTCAGGATTATTCAATCCTTGACTTTCTTTATAAGCTACTGCATGTGCCATGCCGGTAGTTGGAATGGCTTGCATTCCGGTAGCGCTGCTTTGATGTGACATGACAGGAATTCCTTCTCTTCTTAACGATGGATGTGAATAATAACTTCTTCCTCCCGAAAATGGGTCATCGGCTTTGGCCAATAACTGCAACATTAATTCATAAGGAGTAATTCCAAAACCCAATAACATGCTTTCGTCACGGTAATAGGGCGATGCAAAATCAAATGCTTTTAACTGAAATGCTAACGCTAATTGAACAGCTTCATGTCCTTTACTGGTTGAATGCACATATTTGGTAATGCTGCGGTTAGCATCATAAATATCGGCCATGGCACGGGCCGTACACATTAATTTGTAAGCTTTTAAAATTACTGAATTTTCCATTGGTAAATAAGAACCGCAAGGATAATTATAAATTATGAATTTTGATTGTTGAATTTTGAATTATAAAGTACCAACATCGGGAAAGTATGAAGTATGAATGATGAAGTATAAAGGATGAATAATGAAAAAAAAATATTTAACAAATCATCATTAGGCGGGTTTCACCCGGTTTTTCTATTGGAGCACGGTGAATACAAGGGAGTACTTTACTTTCGGGATGGTCAATGGCTAATCGCCATAAATGACCACGGCCTAAGTTTATAGGACGTGCCGTTGGCAATGCTTGGTAATGTAAATCGTAAAAATGTTCTTTTAAAAATGAATCAAAACCTGCATCAGTTTTCCCATATAGATTCTTTAGCTCAAGGCGTATTTCGGGAACAAGTATTTTTTGTTGTGCTTGTGAATTGGGTAATATTTCACTCGCCTCGCCAAAATAAGTGCATAAAAAAGTATCGCTTGGAATTGGGGATCTATCTACGTGAAAGGAATAAACATCAGTTGGAATTAAGGGGTGAGCATCATCTCTATCATAACACCTAATGAGATTAAGGACTGGCGATGCGCCATGTGCTTTTAAAATTGCTAAGTCGTTTAACAATATATTCCGAGCCAGCTGCCCATGTTCACTTAACTGAAGTTCACGAAGTTCTTCTTCCTCCAATTCTGCTATGTTTTCTGTGAGTGAAATTTTATTTACAATCTCAGAAAAATCTCCTTCTAAATTACGCGTCCAGCAAAGTGCATTTACATCACCATGAAAAGGTGTAGCAATAAGTTCTTGGAAACTGCTAACGCAATGAATTTGATGATTTTCTTTCATTAAATCTAACTAGATGGAATTTATAAAAATTTATTTTAAATCCGTAGTCACATTTACAAATGCCATTTCACAAGGCTACGAATAGTTAAGAACAGAAGTAATTTTCGTTTACTTAGTTTACTTCATTCCCCAATTTATCAATGGTTTTTTTAGCATTTGCCAACCTAACTTCTTTGTTCTTTGTTATTAACCTATTAGTTGCCCATTTTTCTAATTTATGGTGAAGTGGAATTAAAATAGCCGCCAAACAAACCAATACCAACAACATAATTAAAGGAGTATGATTTGTTATCTCTTCTAAAAATGGATGTAATAATAAATTGAGAAACTCAAAGATGATAAGTAAGGCCATAACACCAAAAAACTCTATCACTTGTGTACTTGTAATAAAACTTCGACTAAGGAGTAAATACAGCGTAATAAATACAATTATTCCTAGTGCAATTAAAGCAAACTGAATGTTCTGTTTTTGGTGTATTTCGTCTTTTTCCTTTTCTGTTGCTAATTCCATTGTCCTAATATTGGCACTTTCAGTTAGGTCCTGCATTTGCTCATTTGCCATTTTACTGAAAAATGAATCATTTGCAACTTGAAAAATCTTTGCATATTTTAAAGTACTGTCACAGTTGCTTTTCTCATAAATTTCAGCAATCATTTTAGCTGGCTTTATACTTAAAGTAAAGAAAGAAGAATTTTGCATGTATCTCAAGGCTTTTTTTGCATAAAATAAGCAACTATCTTTTTGATTGCGGATGAAATAATGTTCAGCCATAGCTAAATTGGATGTAATTGTGGTTCGAACTAACTTCTTTTTTTCTGCATTCTCTACTCCCATATTACAGTATGTTTGACCTAATTGGAGGTTGCCTAATTTGGTATGAATAATTCCTAAATTCGAAAGTATATAGGATATATTTCCATAATCATTTGTTTTTACACTCAATTCATATGCCTTTTGCGAAAAAACTAATGCAGAATCTAATTGATTTAAATTGAGGTAAACAAAACCAAGATTCATATTTGCACCGATTATCGTTTTATGATTCTTTCCTATTTCACCATATTTAAGTGACGACAAATAAATTTTTAATGCTTCTTTCCAATTTTCACGATCTTTGTACAAATTTCCGAATGAATTTTTGCACCATGATAATAATTTCGCGTTGCCTTTTTTATCAGCCAAATCACAAGCAATTTGATGGTAGTATAAACTTTTTGCACTTTTCCCTAAAGAACGATAAGCAGCAGCTATCATAGAATTTGAGAATGATTGTGTTATAAAATCATTAGATTTCAATGCTTGCTTTAATATAATTTCTCCTAATTCTAAAGATACCTTGGGATTATTGGTATAAGAAGTATCAAATACATAATCAATTAATGAATCAACTTTTACGTTTTCATCCTTGTATTCAGAAAATTTATGAATTAATGCCGCAGCTTTATCAATTTGTGCAAAGCACCATTGTGTGCATAAAAGCAAACAAAGTAATGGTATTATTTTTTTCATATTTTTTGGCTTCTTGCCACTTTTATTATTTACTTACCGTTATTTCAGATTGCTTTATAACTATTTTATTTATCATATTGGGTAATCAGCCCTTTGGTTTTCATGTATTGACTTTTTTAAAACTTGCTCACTAAATAATTTTACCAGAATATTTTATTAAAACCTTACTAAATCTAACCATTTTCAGCTGATTTTAAGTGGGTTTATATTTTCAAACATATCTTTTATTTTCAACATAACTATTATTTCTAAACTAATTAAAACTTGAACAAATGCCCTAAGTGTTTATTTTATGGAAATAATTAATGCTTGTTTTTGACTAAATATATCATTTAACGAGTATGGAAACTCTTATTTCAATTTAATCGTAATTTCGTTAGGAGTACTTTTTGTTTTCATCAATGGCTTTCCTTTTAATGCTTGAATAAGTGTAAGCAAGGCTAAAACACCATAAATAACAGAAAGTCCAATTGTTAATTTTGTATTCTTTAAAACATAGTATGAAAGTATTGGCAATACTTGTAAGGCATGCATGCCTATAAAATGTGAAACCCTTAAATCGCCAACAGTTTTACTCCAACCAATAATGAACCAATTTGAGTTGTCGTTCAAAGCCCCAACACTGTGGTTCAATCTTGAACCCATAGCAAAACCTTCAAATGAAAAAATAACAAAAATAATTATTCCTAATCTGATGGCCCAAACATAGTAATTGGGTAATGCAGGAAAGGAGTTTGTAAAAAATAATATGCCAACATAAGCAGTATATAGTGTTACCAATGAGGCTGCCAATGCCATCATAGAATATAAAGCTGAATAAACAGGAGTGCTTATATTATAATGCGAAAGCTGACCTCTACCTGCTTGAAAGGCAATATAAAAAATTTCGAATCCTAGTAAAATAATAACAGACCAATTGAATAAATTGATATTAAAATTGGGTAGGTAATAACAATACCAAGCCATTGCCCAAGCAAATAGAAAGGTAGAAAAAGCAAATTTAAAAGGCTTATACCAAGCATTTACATGATAAATTTGAGTGCTTGTGTATTTTGTAAGGACAATAAAAACTGCTGCTAAAAAAAAACAAAGCAAACCATAATAAAATAAGGTTTCATTTCTTTGCTTGAGTTCTCGAATAAAATCCATCATTGTTTAATTATAATTACTCCTAAAATTTAAATCTTCACCAAATGTCCTAAGTGTTTTTTTACAGAAAAAATGAGTGGAACTATTCCACAAAAAAAATGAATAAAGGTAATGTGTACATAGCCATCATAATGGTATGTGTGTAATAAAAACATAAGGTTTGCAAGTATGCAAAAAAGCAGATGTTTGTATTTAATAATGGTGTTCATGAGCTAATTGTTTTAGTTTTTAAAAATATCCCTATGCAATAATATGAATTATAATTGATTTGATTTGATATAATTTGTTACGCAAAATAACTAAGTGATGTTTATATAAAATGCAGCACTTTATGAGAATTTTTTTTCAATTTACTGCTTTTATTTTATTGGATTTACCAAGGTCAAATTGCACACCGATTAAATAAAAAGTAGGAGGGATGACAGTTGAAAATGGATAAAATAATAATTTTTTTATTCAATTTGGTTTGATATTCCTAATTTATTCTAATTTGCGATTTTATTAGCAATTGAATATAAAAATACAACACATCATATGGATTTTAAAGTAAGAACATTAGCAGAAGTAAGCGCATCAGGACAAGAAGTAGAAGTACTTTTTTGGGTAGGTTGTGCTGGAAGTTTTGATGAACGCGCTCAAAAAATAACCAAAGCCGTTGCTAAATTATTACACCATGCAAATATTACTTTTGCCATATTAGGAACTGAAGAAGCTTGTACTGGTGATCCTGCTAAACGTGCTGGAAACGAGTTTTTGTTTCAAATGTTGGCCATGCAAAACATTACAACCATGAATGCTTATGGTGTAAAAAAAATAGTTACTGCTTGCCCACATTGTTTTAATACCTTAAAAAACGAATACCCACAATTAGGTGGAATGTACAATGTAGTTCATCATACAGAGTTAATAAACGAACTATTAGAAGCAGATAAATTAAGCATCACTGGTGGCGCATTCAAAGGTAAACGCATAACTTACCACGACAGCTGTTACCTTGGCCGTGCCAATAATATATATGAAGCACCTCGTCAAATAATAGAACGTTTGGACGTGGAATTGGTAGAAATGAAACGTGCCAAGGCAAATGGATTATGTTGCGGTGCTGGTGGAGCACAAATGTTCAAAGAAGCAGAAACAGGAAATAAAGAAGTGAATGTGGAACGAGCCGATGACATACTTGAAACCAAAGCAAATATTGTTGCCGCTGCTTGTCCGTTTTGTATGACCATGCTCCGTGATGGTATTAAACACAATAACAAAGAAGAGGAAGTTCAAGTATTGGATGTAGCTGAGTTAATAGCTAACGCAATGGATTTGTAAATTTTTTTATAAAATCTCTAAAACCTTTTCAGGTGGACGGCCAATAACTGCTTTATCGCCTTTTATTATGATGGGTCTTTCAATCAAAATTGGATTGGTAACCATAATTTGAATCCATTCAGCATTGGTAAATGTTTTGTCTTTATAGTTTTCTTTGTAAACGGCTTCTACTTTTCGAATTAAGTTAATAGGTGCCATGTTTAGTTGCTTTAAAATGATTTCTAACTCTTTAAATGTTGGAGGATTTTTTAAGTAATCTACCACATTAAATTCAACATTTTTTTTCGTTTAAAATAGCTAAAGTATCCCGGCTTTTTCCGCATCGATTATTGTGGTATATTGTTATCATATTATCTTTAATTATTGGCGTTGTGCAGCACCAATCACAGTTAGAAAAATTTGCTAAAAATCCTTTTCCCTCGCATTTCGGACATACATATCCACAGGTTGCCATTGGACAAATATAGTTTTTTGAAAATAAAAAACGAGACCTCCTTGCGGAGACCTCGTTTAGTATATGAAACAAATATACACTTTACCCCAAAGTGTAATATAAACTATAACGATGTATCGCTAGATTTGTTTTTCCTATTTGAAAAATATTTCAATTTCATTGATTCTGAGAGCATTAACATTACAGGCACCAAAATTAAAGTCAATAAAGTGGCAAATAATAATCCAAAAATCATAGTCCATGATAAAGGACCCCAGAAAGCTACACTATCGCCACCAAAGTAAATATGTGGATTTCCTTCAGAGAATAAAGTTACAAAATCAACGTTTAAGCCAATTGCCAAAGGTATTAAACCCAACATAGTAGCAGTAGCAGTTAATATAACCGGAGTCATACGTGTTTTGCCAGCTTCTATAATTGCTTCTTTCAGTTCCATTCCTTCCTCTAAAAGTAAGTCGGTAAATTCTACTAATAGAATTCCGTTTCTTACCACAATTCCCGCCAGCGCTACCACTCCAACACCTGTCATTAGTATTGAAATATCCATTTTAAATATAGAAAATCCTAATAACACGCCAATGATACTTAATACTATTTCACTTAAAATAATAACAGGTTTTGATATAGAGTTAAACTGAGTTACCAAAATCAAAAAGATTAAACCCAAAGCAATTAACATGGCCTTTCCAAGGAATGCACCTGTTTCCGCTTGTTGTTCTTGTTCACCTGTCATATCGGTAGTTACAGTATTTGGTAATTCATATTTAGCAACGGCTTTTTTTACCTGTTCCACAACTTCATTGGCATTATAACCAGAGAGTACGTTTGAACCAAGTGACACTATGCGTTTTTGATTTTTACGTTTGATACCACCATAAGTTTGGCTGTATTTTAACTTAGCTACCGATGATAATGGAACAGAACGTAACATTCCACCCATATTCATATCACGGTAAGTAATTTTCAAATTCATTAAAGCATCAATGTTATTTCTTTGGTCAAATTTGTAACGCACTTGAATAGGATAATCGTCTTTAGCATCTTTAAATTTAGAAACTTCTAAACCAAATATCGCACCACGTAAAGCCTGTCCAATTTGAGCTGAAGAAATTCCTTCTCTATTTGCACGTTCTCTATCTACTTCTATTAAAATCTCTGGTTTGTTTGTAACCAAATCAGATTTTAATTCTTCCACACCTGGAATTTGCAATGAGTCTAAATAATGTTTCAAGCCTTTAGAAACAGCTGTCAACTCATCAAACTCTTCACCAATAATTTCAATATTAACTGGCTTACCTGTTGGAGGTCCACCTTTTTCTTGTTCTACTGTAATTAATGCACCTGGTATGTCTTTTACTACTTTTCTTATTCTATCTAAGTAAGGTAATGTTTCCTCCCCATTACGTTTCCCAAATTCAACAAATGCAACAGTTACTTTTCCTAAATTAGATTTTGCACCTGCTTCAAATTGGGTAGGGTCACCAGCTCCAATTGCAACATTTGATATAACAGATTCTACTATTTTATTGCTATCACCAATTTCTTTATAAATTTTTTCCTCTACTAATTTAGTAATTGAATCGGTTACAATTTGATCAGTTCCAACAGGCATTTCAATATATGTGTAAACAAAATTTGGTGATGCTTGAGGGAAAAATACCACTTTTGGAGACCTTACTTTTACTAAAAATATACTAAAGAATAACAAACCAATTGTTCCAACTAATAAAAATACAGGTCTACTTCCTTTTAAACACCAAGTAATTAATTTTCTATAACCTTCTTGCACACTTGGCCATGTTTTGTTTTGGAATTTTTCAATGTATTTATACATTACAAATCTGTTCAAGCAATATAAACCATATATTACCACTACAAAATTTCCTAATCCAAAGTTTCCTGTTAAATAAATGAGTAAAGCTATTACTCCAAAAACAATTGATGTAATCATAAACCCTTTTTTGTTTTTACGTTGCGCTTCTTCTTCTTCATGAGTTTTCATAAAGCCAACAGCAAATACTGGATTAATAATATATGCCACCACTAACGATGCTAATAAAGTAATGATTAAAGTTACTGGTAAAAAAAACATGAATTTACCAATAGTTCCTTGCCAAAAAGCCAAGGGAATAAATGGAGCTAACGTAGTTAATGTTCCTGATAACACAGGAACAAAAACTTCGCCTGCCGCTAATTTGGCGGCCTTTTTTATGGGGACTTTTCCGTTTTCAAATATCCGATGGGTGTTTTCTACCACCACAATGGCATCATCTACTACTATTCCTAAGGCCAATAAAAATGCAAATAATACAATCATATTTAAAGTAAAACCAATGGCTGGTAAAAACAAAAACGCAATGGCCATAGATAAAGGAACCGACATAGCAACAAAAAGTGCATTGGTAGCTCCCATAAAAAACATAAGGATTATTGTTACCAATATAAATCCAATAACAATGGTGTTTATTAAATCGTGTAATGTAGTTCTCGTTTTGTCTGATTGGTCGCCAGTAATAGTAATTTTTAAGCCATCAGGAAAATGAGCTTTTTTCATTTCCTCATTTATTTTTCTAATTTTATCACTTGCATCAATTAAGTTTTGACCACTCTTTTTTACAATATTTAAAGTAATTACATTTTTATGTTCCAAACGAGCAAAACTTTCCTGCTCCTTAAAACCATCTTTTACTTCAGCAATATCGCGCAAATAAACAATTGCACCGCTAGCAGAACGAATGGCCAAATCACCAATTTTTCTTGCTTCTACATATTGTCCAACTACATTTATTTCACGTAATAAACCATCCATTTTAACCGAACCACCACTAATGGTTACGTTTTCATTTCCTATTGCTTGCATTACATCATACATAGCCACGTCAGCTATTTGCATTTTGTACATATCAAGGTTTATTTGAACTTCTCTATCCAATGCTCCAACAATATCGGCACGAGTAATTTCTTTTAAACTTTCAATTTTGTCTTGTAAATCTTCAGCATATTCCTTCAATTTATCTAAAGGATAATCGCCCGATAAATGCACAAACATGATAGGCATTTGCGACACATCAATTTCTACAACAGTTGGCTCGCTAGTTAATACTTGAGGTAGTTCTTTTCTTATTTTATCAACTTGATCTTTTACGCGTTGCTTTGCAATAGGAATTTGAACATCAGTATTAAATTCAACAGTTACTAAACTTACATTTTGTAAAGAACTACTGGTTACTTTTTTTACACCCGAAATAGATTTTACACTTTTTTCAATGTGTTTGGTAACTATATTCTCCATGTCTTTTGGAGAAGTTCCTGCTTGAACTGTACTAATAATTATTTGAGGGAAAACCACTTCAGGAAACTGCTCTTTTGGCAATCCGTTATAACTCATTATGCCCGCAAGCGTAATGATGATGGTCATGATATAAATACTTGTCTTGTTATTTATTGCCCAACTCGAGGGTTTAAATTCTTTTATTTTATCTAGCATGTTTTTGCTTTTAATTATTAATTTATCGTCATTGCGAGCTTAGCGTGGCAATCTCTAAATTATTAGATTACTTCATCCCGACTAATCGGCATTCGCAATGATGATTATTGCTTGTTTCGTTTAAAATTTAATTAATTCACCATCGTTTAAGTCGCCATAACCAACAGTTATTAATTTTTCGCCTATTGCTAATCCACTTAATATTTCTGCCTTGTCATTATAAGTAGAACCAACTGTAACCAAATGTTTTTTAGCAATTGTTCTTCCATTTTCGGTAACAGCTACATAAACTATTGAACCTTCTTGGCTATTTTGTATACAATTTACAGGAATTACCATTGCGTTATCTTTTGAATAATCTATAATTTTTAACACAGCAATCATGTTTGGTAAATAAGTGTTATCGTTTGGCAATGCTACTTCCACACCAAATGTTCTATTTAAAGCACTGATGCCTTTACCACTATAAGTAATTTTTGAAATAATTGATTTGTTTATATCAGGAAATTCTACTTGAGCAACATTTCCTTCTTTAATTTTATTAGCAAAAGTTTCAGCTACATCAGCTTTTACCTTTAGTTTATTAAAGTTCACAATTGTAAAATATGGCATTCCCGGCATTGCCATTTGACCAACCTTTAAATTCACCACGTCTATAGTTCCATTTACTGAAGCTGTAATTTTGTACATGCTTAATTGTTCACGCATGGCAGCTATGTTTTGTTCCAAAGCTTCTTTATTGGTTTTAGCTTGTTTGTATTGAATTTCTGAACCAATTTGTTTGTCCCAAAGTGCTTTTTGTTTATTATATAAATCTGTTAAAAATGCCAAATTTGTTTCCAAAGGTTGAATTTGTTTTCTAATCGCATTTCCATCAAATTCTGCTAATACTTGACCCGCTTTTACCACAGAACCTGGTTTTACCAAAACGTTTAAAACCAAGCCTGGTACTTTAGCACTAATCGTTGCATTTTCGTCACCATCTACTCTGCCTTGAACAGTTATATAATGATTGTATTTTGAAGTTTCTACATTACTTACTGCCACATTTATTATTTTTTCACGCGAATCAAGTTTAGCACCACTTGATTTAATTTCATCTTCTAATGCTTTAATTTTTGTTGTTAAAGCGGCTTGTTCAGTCTTTAGTTTTTCTAGTGAAGCCTTTTTTGCTTCTACTGTTTTATCACCACATGATGTTAAAACAATGGTAATAATTGATAAAATTGCAATAATTATTTTTCCGTTTTTCATTTTTAATATATTTTATATTTTTTAGTATCCTATTGATTTTTTTACATTTAATTGAGCTAACATTAAATCGTACAATGTACTTAAGTAATTAGTTTGCGCATTTTTTAAGTCAGTTTCTGCAATTAATAATTCAGTGCTTGATCCAACTCCTTCTTTTAGCTTTATCTGTGCTCTAGTATAAATTTGTTCTGCTAATTCTATGTTTTTCTTTTGAACAATTACTTGGTTTTTTGTTCTTAAATATGTTGTTTTAGCATTGAACCTTTCTAATTCAATAGCAGTTTCCAAATACTTTTTAATATTTTCAGTTTTTTCTATGTTAATACTGGCTTTTTGTGTTTGTGCATGTTTTCTAAATCCATCAAAAACAGG
>CANGPW010000004.1 GCA_947456185.1 Bacteroidota bacterium
CATTGCTACTGCCAATAATTTAGATGCTATTCAACCTGCTTTATTAGATAGGATGGAAATTATAGAAATTAACGGTTATACTTTGGAAGATAAAATAGAAATTGCTAAAAAATATTTGATTCCAAAGCAAGAAAAGAACCATGGTTTGAAGTTAAATAGTTTTGAATTAGGCAATGAAGTTTTAGAGAAAATAATTGACGGATATACCCGTGAGAGTGGTGTTCGTGGATTAGAAAAACAAATTGCTTCCGTAGCTCGTCACGTGGCGATGCAAAAGGTAATGTTCAAGAAAAATTTAAAGAAAATTGATTTGGACTATTTACCAACTATTTTAGGAGTGGAGCGTGGTGAAAAAGAAATGTATCAAGGAAATGATGTGGCTGGTGTAGTTACAGGTTTGGCTTGGACAAGTGTAGGTGGGGAAATATTATTTATAGAAAGTAGCTTAACGCAAGGAACTGGTAAATTACAATTGACTGGTCAGTTAGGCGATGTGATGAAAGAATCGGCTATTACAGCACTTACGTTTTTAAAATCACATTGCGATTATTTAGGTATAAATCCAAAAGTATTTAACCAATTTGATGTGCATATCCATGTGCCTGCAGGTGCCGTTCCAAAAGATGGTCCATCGGCTGGAGTTACCATGCTTACTTCATTGGCAAGCTTATTTACCCAAAGAAAAGTAAAACCTCAATTGGCTATGACAGGCGAAATTACTTTACGCGGAAAAGTATTGCCAATTGGTGGCGTAAAAGAAAAAATATTGGCCGCTAAACGTGCTGGAATTACAACCATTTTGTTATGTGAAACCAATAAAAAAGATGTAGAAGAAATTAGCAAAAACTACTTAAAAGATGTGAATTTTTATTATGTAAAAAACATGTTGGAGGTTATTGACTTTGCGCTATTAGACGAAAAAGTAGCTAACCCAGTTAACATGGAAATAGTGGAAATAAAACCTGCTGTTAAATAAAAAATAACGATAAATAAAAAAGTTCCTCTTGAGAATGATTCAAGAGGAACTTTTTTTTGTATTGATTTTTAAAATTCAATGATATTAAATAATTATTCAAAAAAAAACTACAAATTGCTATGTGGTTTTTGATAAAATATAATTAAACTATTTCTTAAAACTTTTCAATACTTCAATTGCATTTTTATTTGTTGGATCGTATTCTAAAGCTTTTTTATACATTGCTTTGCATTCAATTTCCATGTCTTTTTGTAAAAAATAATAGCCTAAATAATCAAATGAAGTAGCTAAGTTTTTTGAAAGTGTAGCTTTTTGTTTATTAAAACTAGCTGTATCAGCTAAAGTAAGTTCTATGTATTTTTCATATAAATCTTTTGCTACAGTAGTTGTTAATAAAGAATCTATTGAGGTATTTACATTAGCTCTTTGGAACCAAGCATCAGCATAATCAGGTTTTGCTGAGTTTATTTTTGAAAATGCAGTATCAGCTTTCAAATACATTTTAGCACTGTTATAATATTTACCAATGGTATAATTATCTATCAAAGTTACTTTTCTGGCAGTATTCAAATACTCTTCATATGTTAAAGCTGCTTCAGCATATCTTTTTTGTTTAAAATATATTTTAGCAATTTCAATTTTTATTTCAGTTTTAGTAGCATTAATTGACAAAGCTTTATTTAAATTTATCAAAGCTAAACTATCGTTTCCAGGTATTTTTGATTGTAATTTACCAGTATATTCATAATCACTTTCAGTAATTTTATCAGCAGCTATTTTACTCATTAAAGTTTCCAATGCAGCAAGACCTTTTTTAAAACCTTCTTGATCGTTTTTTAAATTACTGGCTTCATAACAAGCATAGGCATATAATCTGTTTAAATAAATATTGTTAGTTTTATCCGATTTTTTCGCCTCTTCAATATTCACTAAGGCTTCTGCATATTCTTTAGCCCTGAATAAAATAATGGCAAAACGCATTTGGTTAGCAGAACTTACTTCCGAGTTTTTTAGGTAGTTTTTATATGACTCTTTAGCTAAAGCAAATTTGCGTTGAACTGAATAAAATTCCGCTTGATTTTTAAATGCTGTAGCATAATTAGGATCTTTTGAAAATGCTGTATCTAATGCTTCCTTAGCTACTTGCAAGTTTTTTACTCTTATCCAAATTAATGCAATTTTAGCAAAAGCTTTTGGTCTATTTGGATCTAAAACTGTGGCTCTATTATAAAAAGTAGCCGCTTTACTTCCATCGGCCATTTCTAAATACACATCGCCAGCAGTGGTAAGTACATCATAGTCATCTTTGGTAATTTTATAAGCTTCTTCCATTAAAGCAGATGCCTGAGCCAATAACTTATTTTCACCAGCAATCATTCCACTAGCAATAGCCACTAAACCTTTGGCATTATTATAATCGCCATATTTGTCCTTGCATATTGCCAATGCTTTATCAAATTGAATTTGTGCTTCCGCTGTTTTTCCTTCTTCTAATAGCAATTCGCCTAAACCAGCATATAATTGAGGAGTTTTTGGTGCTGCCGCAATTCCTAAGTTGTAAATTATAAAAGCTGAATCAGCCTTAAATAAGTTATTATAAGCTTGTCCTAAATAATAGTAAGCCTCACCATAAGCAGGTTCTTTTTGAATTGATATAGTGAAAATATTTCTTGCACTTTCATATTTTTCAAAATCCAATGCTTTTAAACCATCGTTTAAAAGTTGCGCTTTTAAAGACACACTTACTATAAAAATTTGTAGTAATAAAACCAGTCGTTTCATGTTTGTTATTTTTGTTTGTAAAATTATATATTTTCTGGGCAATAAATATGCCACAAGGCACTGTATAGTTAAATAAAAGTGAATAGTAACTAAAATTTAACATTCAATTGTTATTTTATATTTTTAAACCTAACCATTCTTTAGCTGTTTTGTATAAAACTTGTTCTTTCTGTTCCGTGGTTAGTTCCTTCATTTCTTCTATAAATTTTCCATGTTCTAAATCGCCAAGCGGAAACGGAAAATCGCTGCCCAATGCAATTTTATTTACACCAAACATTTTTATCAAAAACCTAAAAGTTTCATCATCGTGCACCAAACTATCAATGTAAAACTTATCGATATAAGTTTTTGGATCACTAATTTTATTTACGTTACATAAATCAGGGCGCGCATGAAAAGCATGACTAATTCGTCCTAATGTTTGTGGAAAGCAACCACCACCATGCGCAAATAAGACACGTAATTTTGGAAATTTATCAAAAATTCCACCAAAAATTAAGCTACAAATGGCCAAACTTGTTTCGGCTGGCATACCTATTAGCCAAGGTAAAAAATAGTTAGGCATTTTTTCCTGACCCATCATATCCCAGGGATGAATAAAAATTGGCATATCAGCTTTTTCGGCTGCAGCAAAAAAAGGATGATAATATTCATCATCTAAATTTCGGTGTTCTATATGTGTTCCAATTTCTACACCTGCTAAATTCAATTCGTATTTGCAACGCATTAATTCTTCAATGGCCAAGTTCACATCTTGCATGGGCAAAGTGGCCAAGCCTAATAAACGTGTTGGATTTTCTTCCTGAATTTTTGCTAGATAATTGTTATAATATTTTGCCCAATCGAGGGTATGTTCTGGCTTTGCCCAATAATAAAATAAAACCGGAATTGGCGAAAGTGCCATGATGTCAATGCCATGTTCATCCATGTGGGCTATGATGCGTTTTGGATCCCAACACAAATCGTCAATGGTTCTAAAAAAAGTGCCATCCGCTTTCATCATATTTGCCTGTCCTAGCTGAAAATGATCGAGGTAAATAAACTCATCGCCATAACCATATTTATCTTTTAGGTTTGGCATAAATTCAGGTAAAATATGTGCGTGAACGTCTATTTTCATTGGTTTTTTTGAATGTTTCAATTATCTTTTACCTGTATGACGCCTTTCGAGCGCAATGGCCTTTTAATCGTCTGACAGGGTAGTTCAATCGATAAATTCCCGCAATAATAAGTTTATATCAGTAAATATTTGAATGATTTTTAGCTTTTTAAAAAGCAACTGGCTTCTGGCGGCTTACGTTTGGCTGTTCATCTCTCAAAAAGTAGTTATGAAATTTTTGAAATTCAATTTCTAGACATAATTATTTTTCCATTTTTCTTCATACTTTTTTCATTTCTACTTCGATTACGCCCAGTATCAATTACAAAGTATGAAAAAGCTAGATAAAATAAGCTATCTCCCCGCCAGGCATGAAGCACGGCCGACATTTTTGTTGGGCCAACCCTCGACTAATTTTAAAATTTACAAAAAATGTATACTTAAGTTTTTCTATTAATAACTATTTCAAACTTATTTTCAAATAAATGTTATTGTGTAATATTTATTTATACTACAAAGCCAAAGTCTCTGTATTTCTATTTATCAAGCAAATACCATCCATTTCCATAGGTTGTTCTATGCCAATTAATGCTAAAATGGTTGGTGCTAAATCGGCTAATTTCCCATTGTTTAAATGATGCGTGTGTTCTGGTTCTACCAATATACAAGGCACTTCGTTGGTGGTATGCGCAGTATTGGCAGAGCCATCATCGTTCAGCATAAATTCACCATTGCCATGGTCGGCAGTAATTAAAAACGAGTAGCCATTTTTTAAACCTTCAGGAACGATGCGTCCCAAACATTCATCTACTTTTTCTACTGCTTTTATTTCAGCACTAATTACACCTGTATGTCCAACCATATCGGGGTTTGCAAAATTCACCACCATGAAATCAGCTTCATTATTGGCAATTTCGTCCAATGTAAATTGGCAAACACCCTCGGCATTCATTTCAGGTTTAAAATCGTAGGTAGGAACATCCTTTGGCGATGGCGCCATGTGGCGTGTTTCACCAGTAAATTCCTTTTCTTGTCCGCCACTAAAAAAGAAAGTTACATGCGGATATTTTTCTGTTTCGGCTATGCGCACTTGCTTTTTATTATGAGTTTCCAACAATTCGCCTAAAGTATTATTCAACTCAATATCGACAAACATGACTTCTACATCTTTAAAATTTTTATCGTAAGCAGTAAGGGTAATGTATTTTAATGGCAATTTCTTCATTTGCTGTTCAGCAAAATCTTCTTGCGTTAAAACCTGCGTAATTTCACGGCCTCTGTCTGTTCTAAAGTTAAAACAAATTACCACATCATTAGGGTTCAAGGTGGCTAATGCATTATTATTTTCATCTACACAAACCAATGGTTTTAAAAATTCATCGGTTTCACCAACATCATATTTTTGCTGAATAGAGGCTAAAATACCGTTGGTTTTTTCGCCAGTTCCATTTACCAATAAATCGTAAGCTAGTTTTACCCTATCCCAACGTTTATCACGGTCCATAGCATAATAACGCCCAATTACACTTGCTAATTTACCATCAGTTTTTTGTAAATGATCAAGTGTGTCTTTTAAATATTTTATACCATTATTTGGGTCTGTATCACGACCATCAGTAAAGGCATGAAGGTAAAAATTATTGAAGTTGTTTTCTTTAAAAATATTACATAATCCATTTAAATGATTCAAACTGCTATGTACGCCACCATCGCTTAATAAACCCATTAAATGAATTTTTTTGTTATTAGTTTTGGCGTATTCAATGGCATTTTTCAGCACAGCAATTTCAGCTACTTTATTTTCACGAAACAATTTATCAATTAAAATCAATTGCTGATAAACCACTCTGCCCGCACCAATATTCATGTGGCCAACTTCGCTGTTACCCATTTGCCCGCTGGGCAATCCAACCCATTCGCCACAGGTATGTAACAAGCAATGCGGATTGTTTTTTATTAAATGATCAAAATTAGGAGTATTGGCTAATTCAATGGCATTTCCAGGGTATTTGGTTCCTTGTCCCCAACCATCCAATATCAAAAGTATTACACGTTTGTTCATGCTGCAATTAATCATAATTTTAGTTATTGAACAAGAATATATGTTACATATTTATTTGATTGTTGAATTGTTAGATTGTTGAATTGATGAATTGATGAATTGATGAATTGATGAATTGATGAATTGATGAAAAAATAATAAATATACTTATTGCAAAAAAACTTTAACTTTATCTTTTTGGTAATTTTCAGGAAAAAAAAAGAGGAAAAAGCCAAAGCAATTTCCTCTTATTGTTTATACTATTTTTTGTCAATTTCTTATTGCCAATTGCCAATTAATTCACCATCCACTTGCTGGTAAATGTTTGTTCGTTTTGTTGTAATTTAATAACATAAATTCCTTTTGCAAATTCAGCTGAATTTAATTCAATATTATGTTCACCGGTTGAATAGATATCGTTCGAAATATTTTTTACTAATTTACCCGTCATATCAAATAAATTTATGTTGATATTTGATTTAGAAACATTGGTAAATACTAAGTTTGAAATTCCATTAGTAGGATTTGGATTGATTGAAATATAAATTCCGTTATTTGCTTCATTTATTGCGTTAACAAACTCTCCAATTTGAATATTATCAATATAAGTGTTATTTCCTCTGCGGGCTTGTAATTCAAAACGAACCCTGAAATTATTATATGTTTTATAATCGGTAAGATCTAAACTTAATTGTTTCCATTGATTACTTGTTGGAATAAAAGCTGAATCACTTTTTGCAGGAGCAGTTTCGATATCTGCAATTGTAAAAACTTTTGCCAAAACTTCTGTTCTTCCATAACTATTAGAAACAAACATATTTATTTGGTCACTTGAACCACTTACCCTTTTAGCGTGTGCAATTTGAAAAGTTAAAGTTGGTTTGGTTAAATTAGTAATATCAATATTACTTGTATGGAATTCATCACGAGTGTTCAAAATACTGTTGGCTCCATTATCGTAAGCATTAAAACGCATGCTTGTATTGTCTTTATAACCAACTTGGTTATTGGCTTTCCAACCATTGATAGGATTCATGAAATTTTCAATCTCAAAACGATTAACTTGTTCGTTAAAATCTATCAAAACTGGCGCTTTAATTACTGCAGAAGTCAAAGGCTTATAAGTTCCATCAGCATTGATACCAGCTGCACTTAAATTAGCAGTTGAATATATATTGGCTCTATATGTGTTCATTAAACTTTTCATTCTTACAGATTGTCCAGCGGTATACATATCCATGCAAGTTCCATCAGCATAATCCATATAATTTTTAATATTATCAGCTAAATCTGGAACATCATTTGAGCAAGAATTTTGAGAAGTAGGACACCCACTTGTAGAAACAGCCACTGGAGGAGTATCACAAACTTGATCACCTTGAGATGAACAATTACTTGAGGTTCCACCTACACATCCACCTTGAAAAGGATGATATAAACCACACCAATGGCCTGATTCATGGGTTACAGTTCTACCAGCTTGACCAGTTTGACCCAATCCAATATTTCCAACTTGATCAGCTCTTACAATAATTCCATCAGTGGTAGGTCTTGAATTACGAGAATTAGGAAATTGTGCATATCCAAGTATAATAGAACCAGCAGGAGCGCTTGAGCTATTAATTATATTTACTACCCAAATATTAAAATATTTGTTACTATCCCAATAACTTAATTTTTTGGTGTTATCAGTTCCATCAATTGTTTCAGTTGCATTATAGATTCTATTGACTCCATCAGTTGGATTTCCACTTGGGTCAATTTGAGCTAATCTGAATTCTATTTCGGCATCTACCGATTTGGTATCAGTGCTTGAACCACCATTAGTTCCAACTTTTTTTCTGAAATCTTCATTCATTACACGAATACAATCATTGATTTGAGCTTGAGTGATATTCTCTGACGAATTTTTATGAATTATGTGAAAAACTACTGGAATATAAATTACTGTTCCTGCTTTAGCTAAACTAAATTTACTAGCATAATCACGGGCAATTTGATTACCACGTTCTTCTTCTATTTTTAAAAGTGGATTTTCACGAACAGCCTTAACATACAATTCATCGGTAAAACATGGTATTACAGATTGGGCAAAACTTTGAAGTGAAAACAATAAAACTAATAAACTACAAACTTTCTTCATTTAAAAAATATTTAAGTTTACAAATAAAGTCCATTTTCGGAAAAATGTAAATAAACGTTTGTATGACTTATGTAAAATAAATTAGGTTTTTAAGTGTTGGAGAGTTTATGTGTTGGAGGGTTTAAGTTTTAAAGTGATGGAATGTTGATGTATTTAGCAAATAGTAAGATGTTTCAAATTTACTTGTAAATTTTATTCATTAAAAAATAATCAACCAAAACAATGGCAGCCATGGCCTCTACAATTGGAACTGCTCTTGGAACTACGCAAGGATCGTGGCGACCTTCCGCTTTAAATTCAATGTTTTCGAGAGAAGTATTTAACGTATTTTGATTTTGCTTGATGGTAGAAACTGGTTTGAAAGCAGCTTTAAAAACAATATCCATTCCATTGCTAATACCACCTTGAATGCCACCACTGTGGTTGGTTTGCGTTTCAATTTGTTGGTTGTTGTTTATTTCAAAAACATCATTATGTTCACTTCCTTTCATGGAAACACAATCAAAACCGCTACCAATTTCAAATCCTTTGCAAGCATTGATACTTAAAATAGCCTTTCCCAATTCTGCATGTAATTTATTAAAAACTGGCTCGCCAAAACCAACCGGAACACCTTTACAAACACAAGTAATAATTCCTCCAACTGAGTCACCTTCAGCTTTTACTTGTTCAATTAATGCAATCATTTTGTTGGCTGTTTCAGCATCTGGACAACGAACTATGTTATTTTCAATTTCAGAAAAATCAAAATTTTCAATGGCTTTTTCTAATTTAATAGAATGAATTTGTGAAACAAAAGCATTTATAAAAATTCCAATATTATTTAACACCATTTTAGCAACCGAACCGGCTAAAACCCTTGCCACTGTTTCGCGGGCCGATTGGCGTCCACCACCTCTATAATCTCTTATTCCGTATTTTTGTTCAAAGGTATAATCGGCATGGGAAGGACGAAATACATTTTTCAAATGTTCATAATCTGCCGGATTTTGGTTTTTGTTTTTAACAATTAATGTAATTGGTGCACCCGTTGTTTTTCCATCAAAAATTCCACTTAATACCTCAAAACTTTCGTCTTCATGTCGTTCAGAGGTAATTTTGGATTGTCCTGGCTTGCGCCTATTTAAATCAGTTTGTACCAAATCAAAATCAAACAAAATATTGGGCATCATACCATCAATCACAACGCCTAAGGCATTGCCATGACTTTCGCCAAAAGTGCTTATTTTAAAAATATTTCCGAACGAATTTCCTGCCATAATAATTGAGCAATAATAAAGATTTATTGCATAAAAAAAGCGACTGTTTACACAATCGCTTTTTTTATAAATATATAATTAGCCTATTTATTTTCGTCTAATTTTTTCATTTCTTGATTGTAAATTTGCTCAAACTTCATTTTATCGTAGTCAACTGCAACTTTAGCTTTGTCAGAAAGCTTGTTTTCCATAGCTACTTTCAATGCGTCTTTGTTCATTTCTACTGCTACGTATGAAGTATAAGAGCCATCTTTTTCTTTCACTGTTTTTTCGCAAAGAATTTTCACATCATTTAATTGTTGGCTAATAATTTCACGGGTTAAATTGTTAAATTTACCTTTCATTTCTAAACCAGCATTTGTTTGATATTCATCTACGTATCTATCAGTTACAGAAGTAATTTTAGTTTGAATTAAACCTGCTAATCTTTGCTTTGCAACAACTAATGCTTTTTCTCTTGAAAGAGATAAGTCAGAGCTTTTTTGAGATTGAGTAGATCTAAATGCTTGTTCAGTTGATGTTCTAAATTCATCGCAAGGTAAGTTTAAAACTTCCATACCTGAATCTTTGTCTTTAGTAGTTAAAGTTCCTTTTTTCGATTTACATGATACTGCTGCTATTACTAAGAAAGCTGCAAATACATAAACTAATTTTTTCATGATTTTTTTTATTTTAGTGTGCAATTAATAAAACTTATTACGAATAAAAAAGGTTTTTATAATTATTCGATAAATTCCACTTTTCAATATTTGTGCCAAAAGTAAATTTTAACAATTTCAAGATTTCCAATTATGAAAAATGTATTTACTTTTGAAGAAAAAAATAATTCCAAAATGAATTCCAACTTGCAAATAATTTTTTTGAAAAATACGCTATTCATTTTATTGCTCACTTTTATACATTTTCCTCAAAGTGCATTTTCACAAACATCAGATTCTAATGCTAACCCTATTAATAAAAAGAAGTTTAAAACCATTTTAGCCGCTGAATTAGTGGCATACTCCTCAACTATGATAGGTTTAAACCAATTGTGGTATGCAAATTATGAAAAAGAAGCCTTTCATTTTTTTGATGATGATGCTGAGTGGAATCAAATGGATAAAATTGGTCATTTGGGTTCAGCATATTATTTAGGATATATGCAAATAAAAATATTAAAAAACTGCGGATATACCAGTAAAAAATCAATGTTATTAGGAGGAGCCACCGGTTTTATTTTCCTTACATCAGTTGAAATATTAGATGGATTTTCGGCTGCTTGGGGCGCATCACTTGGCGATGTAATTGCAAATTCTGCTGGCTATGTTTTTCTTACAGCTCAGGAATTAACATGGAAAGAGCAACGAGTGATGCTAAAGTTTTCTATGACTCCATCACCTTACGCTAAATACAGACCCGATTTATTAGGCAAAAATTTTCAAGAGCAATTGCTAAAAGATTATAACGCACAAACTTATTGGCTTTCGTTAAATGTTGGTTCATTTATGAAAATCCATCCACAATTTCCAAAATGGTTAAATGTGGCAGTGGGATATGGAGCAGATGGAATGATAAGTGCCGAAGCTGATAAAAGCGGAAAAATGAATCAAAGTTTTAGCCGTTCTCGACAGTTTTATTTAAGTTTAGACTTAGATTTACATCACATAAAAACAAAAAAGGTTTGGTTAAATACCATATTGCAAACGGTAGGTTTTATAAAAATACCTTTTCCAACTCTGGAATATAACACTGATAAAGGATTTGATTTCCATCCATTAATGTTTTAAAAATTTCTAATAATATCACTCATTAACAAAAAAGCCTTGCAGAACTATAGTTCTACAAGGCTTTTCAATAATTATAAAATCTACTAATCTACATTATCGTGTAAAAAAGAGTTATTGGTTTTTATTTCTGATTTTCCACTTACTAAGTCTTCAAATAAACTTAAACGCGAAATTTGTTTTTCGGAACTATGTGGTACATCATCTAATTTTTTATTTCTTCTAACATAAGCTGGTTCCTTTTCTAAGTCTCTTAAACCTTGTGGATTATTGATGGTAATATTTAAGTTTTTCAACTCTTTAATTCTTTGAATTTGGCGTTCTATTTTTTTATCTTGGTCAATAGAATTGCTTTCCATTTCATCAGATATTTGATTTGTTTTTGGAACTATAGCATTATTAATTGTTTCAATTTTATCAATAAAAACATCTTCGTTTACTTCCAAATAATCATCTTCTATTAACTCCTCATTTGTGTTTATAAAATATGATTCCTCCATTTTTGCATCAAAGGAATTAAAATCAAAGGATTCTTCTTCTTTGATTTCATCAATACGTAAACCAAAACCCAAATCATTTTCCAATTCTATTTCTTGCTTAGCTAATTCATCTTCAATTAAATTAATTCTGATTGTATCATCAACTTTTTTTTCAACAGGTTTGGTTTCAAAAACATTATTAACACTAGTATTTGGTGTAGTTTGAACAACTTGAACTATTTCTGACTTGGTATCAATAACGATTGAATTATTGTTATTTGTTTGAACATCATTGTCAGAAATAGTAGAGCCAATAATTACTTTATTTTCGCGAGGTTTACTTTCAAAACCTGTAGCAATTAAAGTTACAGAAATTTTATTTCCTAACGATTCGTCAAAACTAGTTCCTAAAATTAACTCAGCCGATAAGCCACTTTCATTTTGAATATACGCTGATATTTGTTCAAATTCTTCCATTAATATTTCTTCAGTTCCCGATGAAATATTCAATAATATATTCTTAGCCCCAACTATTTGATTATCGTTTAATAAAGGTGATGCCAATGCAGCTTTAACAGCTACTAATGCACGGTCTTCACCTTCTGCCATTGCGCTACCCATTAGTGCCACACCGCTAGCTTTCATTACTGTTTTTACATCTTCAAAATCTACATTAATATAACCAGGTTGAGTAATAATTTCAGCAATACCTTTAGCAGCGGTAGTTAATATATTATTGGCATGGCCAAAAGCTTCGCGCAATGCTAAGTTTCCGTACATATCTTTAATTTTATCGTTGCTAATAATAAGCAAACAATCAACAGAACGTTTTAAGTTTTCTAAACCTTCATCTGCAAAAGTTTTTCTTTTCTTACCTTCAAAATTAAATGGAGTAGTAACTATACCAACAGTTAAAATATCCATTTCCTTAGCTGTTTTGGCAATGATAGGAGCAGCACCAGTTCCAGTTCCACCCCCCATTCCAGCAGTAATAAATAACATTTTGGTATTTACACCAAGCATGTCAATTATATCTTCAATGGCTTCCATAGCAGCTTTTTTTCCAACTTCAGGATTTGCTCCAGCGCCCAAACCTTGAGTTAAACTAGCGCCTAACTGAATTTTATTTGGAATAGCACTTGCTTCTAAAGCCTGCAAATCGGTATTGCAAATAATAAAATCTACCCCTTTGATTCCTTGTTCGTGCATGTGATTTACAGCATTTCCACCTCCTCCACCAACACCTATTACTTTAATAATAGAGGATTTTTCCTTTGGCAAATTAAATTTTATTCTTGTTTCCATGGTCTTGTTATTTATGCCTTTGCTTAATTGTAAACTTTTGCGATATAATATTTTTTTATTGATTTTTTATACTAAAAGTCTTTCATGTCGTCAGCACTGAACATCCAGTTATTATATTTTTTCATTAAACCTCTAAAAATACTTTTACCTTCTTTTACTTCTTTTATATCAAGTAATTCATCATTTAATTCTTCATTACTTATGTCAATTCCTTCAAAGCCTTTAATTACTAAACCAACTGCAGTAGCATACATTGGACTTTTAATTTCATCAATATGTGATTTGCCTAAATGCTCATTGGCATAACCAATTCTAGTATCCATTCCGGTAACTAATTCAACAGTCATGGTTAAATGCTTTAATTGTGAGCCACCACCAGTAATAACGATACCTGCATTTAATTTCTTTTCTAATCCAGATGATTTTATTTGAAACAATACTTCTTCAAAAATTTCTTCTATACGAGATTGAATTACTTTGGCTAAATTTTTAATAGAAACTTCTTTAGGAGAACGACCTCTAAAACTTGGAATAGTAACAATTTCATTTTCCTTATTTTGTTCTTCTAAAGCTGAGCCAAATTTTACTTTTAATAATTCTGCTTGATTTCTTAAAACTTGACAACCATCAATAATATCATCAGTAATTACATTACCTCCAAAAGGAATAACTGAAGTGTGACGAATGATACCATTTTTAAAAATAGCCACATCGGTAGTTCCACCACCTATATCAACTAAGCAAACACCAGCTTCTAATTCTTCCTGAGCTAAAACAGCATCAGCACTTGAAAGTGGTTCAAGTATTAAACCAGCTATAGATAAATTTGCTCTCTTTACCGATTTATCAATATTTTTAATGGCTTCAATGTGACCAGTTATTATATGAAAATTACTCGATAAGCGAATTCCAGTCATACCAATTGGTTCAATTACATCAACTTCATCATCTACAGTATATTCTTGTGGTAAAACATGAATAATTTTATCGCCAGGAGGCAGAGCTAAATTATAAGTATCTTTAATTAAACGTTCCACATCATCTTTACTAATCTCCTCTTCAGTATTGGTTCTGCTAATACTGTTTTTGTGTTGCAAACTTTTAATATGTTGCCCAGCAATACCAACATGTACAGATGAAATTTCAATACCTTTAATATTTGTATTTGGGTTTTTACTAACGCTTTCTTTTGCTTTTGCAATGGCTTCGTTAATGGCGTTAACAGTTTTGTCAATGTTTCTAACTTCTCCACGAATTACGCCTAAACTTTCCGCTTTTCCCATGCCAAGAATATCTATTTTGCCATGTTCATTTTTAGTGCCTACAATGGCACAAACCTTAGTTGTTCCAATATCTAAGCCTACTACAATTTTTAATTCTTGAGGTTGCATTTTTATATGTTTTATTTTATAAAATTTATTTATTTCTATTTACAAACAACTTGTTTATCAAACCTAATATCTATGGTTTTATACTTATTCCATCCTACTCTACTTAACCCCTCTTTATAAAACACAAAAAGCTTTTCAAATTTGGTTTCCAAATTATTAGCATCACCAAATAAAATTAAATGGTTTCCAATTTTTGGTATTAAAATAAACTCATTATCCCTTGTTACAAATATCTGTTCTATCTGTGCTTTCCAGAATATTTGTTTATCAACATAAGAGGCAATAGTATACAACTGTTTTGCTACAAAACTATACACTGTATCTCCAGGTATATTTCTTTCAAATATATTGCCGTTGGCAATGGGAACATGTGCGGTGAACTTATTGGAGGTTTGAAATTTTACTCCAAATTTATCAATGTAATAATTAACACCATTAAACCTATAAACCCTAATTATTGGTTCGCGTTGGTTAATTTTTACATATACATTTCCGTTTAAATCATTATATACTTTTGCCTCTTTCAAAAAAGTATTTTCCGATAATTTATTTTCTAAATAACTTGTATTAATTTCATCGATCTTTGCATTTGAAAAATCGTATATATTTCCATTTTCGGAAATAGTTTTAATAACTGCCTTTCTACTAAAAAAGGCTACATTTTCGGGAAAAATTTGAATGATTACTTTTTTAGCTGATAAATTTTCTTCTAGTTTATTTGTTAAGATTATAGTAAACACAAGCCCACAGCAAAGCATAATCCATAAGAGGAGAATGCCTAGCTTTTTTAAAGCATTTTTGTTTCTGTCATTTAACCATTTCATATCTTAATTATTTTTCTAAAATTTCTTTGATAGGATTTATCAATAAATCAATGTCTCCAGCACCCAATGTTAAAAATACTTTTGGCTGATTTTTTTTTACAGCTTCTAACAATTCATTTCTACTTACCAAATGTTTTTTTGAAGTAATTTTATCAAAAATTATTTTAGAAGTTATGCCTTCAATTGGTAATTCACGAGCTGGATAAATATCTAACAAAAATACTTCATTTGCTAATGACAAACTTTCGGCAAATCCATCTACAAAATCACGTGTACGAGAAAACAAATGTGGTTGAAATGCCAATACAATTTCATTTGCAGGAAACATGTTTTTTACAGACGAAATAATAGCACGCAACTCTTCAGGATGGTGCGCATAATCGTCAATATAAATTTGATTTTCTTCTTTTATAATATATTCAAACCTACGCTTAACCCCTTTAAATCCATACAATGCGGAACGCAATTCGTTTTCAGTAACGCCACTTATTAAGCATGCTGCACATGCTGCTACAGCATTTTCCACATTATGTAATCCTGGAATTCCTAATTGCAAATTGTTAATTTCCGTTCCTTTATAAACTAAATCAAATGTATAATCGCCTTTGGTTATTAATATGTTTTTTGCATACACATCCGCTTCCGATTCTATGGAATAAGTAATGTAATTTACAGTAATATCATGGATTAAATCAAGTTCTTTTTTAATAATTAGTGTACCACCATTTACCAAACGATTGGTATAATCTAAAAACGATTTTTTTAATTCGTTATGTTCACCATAAATATCCAAATGATCAGCATCTGTTGAAGTGATAATGGAAATTGTTGGATATAAAGTAAGAAACGATCTATCAAATTCATCGGCTTCTATCACCACAATTTGTTGATTGGTTGATTGGTTGATTGGTTGATTGGCTAATAATAAATTGGTATTATAATTTGTAGAAATACCCCCTAAAAAAGCGCTACAATCAACTGAACTTTGTTTTAAAATATGAGCAATTAAAGTAGATGTGGTGGTTTTTCCATGTGTGCCAGCTACACCAATTGTTTGATGATTTTTACTTATTAAACCTAAAACTTGTGAACGTTTTAAAATTTCAAATCCGTTGTTTTTTAACCAAGCCCACTCTTGGTGGTTGGGAGGAATAGCGGGGGTTAAAACAACTAGTAAATTCGAATTATTAAATTCAAAATTCGAAACAGTATCGCCTAAATCTTCAAAGTGAATATCAATTCCTTCTTTGATTAATTCATTGGTTAAAGAAGTAGGAGTTTTGTCGTAACCCATTACTTTAATTCCCAAATGGTTAAAATAGCGGGCAATGGCACTCATGCCAATACCGCCAATGCCAAGAAAATAAGCTGTCTTTATATTTTTGATGTCCATTTTTTATTTCATCAATTTTATTACTTCATCTACAATTAACTCAGCCGCATTTGGTAGGGCAAAATTGCTAATGTTTTTTACTAAATCTACTTGTTTATTTGAATCGTTTATTAAGTTTAACGTTTCAGTTATCAAGTTATTTTTAGCATCTATGTCTTTTACTAAAATAGCTGCATTTACATTTACCAAAGCCATCGCATTTTTTGTCTGATGGTCTTCTGCTACATTTGGCGAAGGCACTAAAATGATAGGTTTGGCCACTTGAGCTAATTCGGCAATTGACAATGCTCCGGCTCTTGAAATTACTACATCGGCTGCTGCATAAGCTAAGTCCATCTCGTAAATAAAATGTTGGACGTTGAATGTTGGATGTTGGATTTTATTAGCTTTATCAAAGTTTTTACCCGTTTGCCAAATCAAGTTAATATTTGCTTCTTTTAATTGATCAAACCCATCAAAAATACTTTCATTGATGGTTCTTGCACCTAAACTCCCCCCTATTACTAAAACAGTTTTTTTAGCTGAGTCCAATTTAAAAAAATCAATGGCTTCGTTTCTTTTACTAGAAACATCCATCAAATCTTGTCGTATTGGATTTCCAGTTTTTACCAACTTATTTGCTGGAAAAAACTTTTCCATGTGATCATATGCCACACAAATTTTATTGACTTTATCTTTTAATATTTTATTTGTTATACCCGCATACGAATTTTGTTCATGAATTAAAGTTGGAAGTTTTTTTAATGAAGCTGCATAAAGCACCGCACTACTTGCATAACCTCCAAAACCAATCACAACATCTGGTTTGAATTTATTGATTATTCCAAATGATTTAATAATACTTGAAATTACTTTTATAGGAAATAATAAATTTTTATAAGTTATTCTGCGTTGCAAACCGCTAATCCATAAGCCAACAATTTTAAAACCAGCCTTAGGAACTTTCTCCATTTCCATTCTATCGCTAGCACCAACAAATAAAAATTCTACTTCATTATTCAACCTTTTTTGTAAAGCTTGTGCAACCGCAATAGCTGGATAAATATGTCCGCCAGTACCGCCTGCGCTTATAATAACTTTCTTTTTAGTTTTCATATTGGTTAAAACTATATTATTACAATTTGATTAAGTGCTTATAAAATTATTATTTTTTGAATCTATGTTATCGTTTTCTTCTTCTTTGTTTTCTACTTCTATAAATCGGCTTACACTCATAATTAAACCCAAAGTTATGAATGTAAAAATCAATGAAGTTCCACCTTTACTTACCAATGGTAATGTTAAACCAGTAACAGGAAGTAAACCAACTGCTACTGCCATATTTATTAATGCCTGTAACACAAACTGAAATGACAACCCTACTGCTATTAATGCTCCAAAAGCCTTAGGAGCTTTCTTAATAATATTAACTGTTCTATACATAAATATGAGGTATAATATCAACATAATTATTCCTAAAATCATTCCATATTCTTCTATAATAATTGCAAAAATAAAATCAGCATAAGCTTCAGGTAAAAAATTTCGTTCAATACTTTGTCCGGGGCCAATTCCAAAAAGTCCACCAGATGCAATTGCAATTTTTGCATGATCGGCTTGAAAATTATTTTCGTTTCTTACTTCAATATTAGCTCCGGTTTTTTTACTAGTATCGGTTTTAGCAACAAAAGTTTTAATTCGTCCTTGCCAGGTTTCCATTCTGCCCATTTTACTAATAATGGTAACTGGGGTTAAAAACAAAAACAATCCAAATAACACTCCAATAAAGATTGAAACACCTCCTATTTTTAACAAGTAAATTACCTTTACTCTGCCCAAAAAAAGCATTAAAAAACAAGTTACAAATAGCATCAAAGCCGTACTTAAATTATCTTTACCAATAAGCACACAAGTGACAGTAATATGTCCAAGTAAAGGATAAATTACGCCTTTCATATCGTCTAAATTATCTTTATGTTTTGCTAAAGTTCTGATGGTATAAAGCAAAATAGCTACTTTAGAAAAATCGGAAGATTGAAAAGTAAAAATGCCAAATGAAATCCACCGTTTAGCTCCGTTAATAGTAACGCCAAAAAGTATGGTTGCTATTAATAATGCATAAGAAATATAGAGCAGAAACTTTGCAATTCCCATAAAATTTTTATAGTGAATGGTATGCAAATATAGCATGATGACAAAACCAATAAATATATAAAAACCATGCTGTAATAAATATAAAAATGCACTGCTTTGGTTTTTGTAAGCTAACCAACTTACCGAACTATAAACCGCCAACAAACCCCATAGCGACAGCATCATAATGATGAGCCACATGGCCTTATCGCCTTTAGGTTTTAAAAATTGGGTAATGGTCATATTTTATTTTATTTCTTAGCATTTCAGTTGGTGATAACACCAACCGAGGGCAGATTTATATATTTTGGAATAAAAAGTCTGTGCAAGCAGACTTTTTAAAAATCCGATTTGATTGATTTTTATTTTTACTATAAACTTTTAACTGCATTTTTGAACATGCGTCCACGTTCTTCATAGTTTTTAAACAAATCGAATGAAGCGCACGCTGGCGATAACAATACACATTCGCCAGTTTTTGCAAATTGCTTTGCAACCAAAACTGCTTCATTAGCACTGGTAGTATTAACTATAAAATCTACGTCTTTAGCAAAGGCCTCATGAATTTTTGAATTGTCTAATCCCATGCATACTATCATTCTCACTTTGTCTTTCACTAATTCTTTCAGCATGGAATAATCATTGCCTTTGTCGGTTCCACCTGCAATCCAAACTACTGGCTTATCCATACATTCTAATGCATACCAAGCAGCATTTACATTGGTTGCTTTTGAATCGTTAATAAATTGGATTCCATCTACAGTAGCTACATTTTCTAATCTATGTTCTACATTTTTAAAATCAGTTAACGCTTCGCGAATAACTTCATTTTTAATTTCTAGCGCTTTACCAATTAGGGCAGCAGCCAATGAGTTGTAGGTATTGTGTTTACCTCTTAATGCAAGTTGTGTTGTTGACATGGTGAATGGGTTTAATTGATTGTTTGAAATTTGCACGTATATGTTTCCATCCATTACAGTTGCACCAGCTGCAAGACTGGGATTAAACGAGAATGGAAGCATTTGTGCTTTTGTTATTGATTGTTGCAAGTTTTTTGTTGTTAATTCATCATCGGCACAATAAATAAAATAGTCAGCTTTAGTTTGATTCTGTGTGATTCTGAATTTTGAGTTGATATAATTTTGTATATCGTAATTGTATCTGTCTAAATGATCGGGAGTAATGTTGGTGAGCACCGCAACATTTGCATGAAATGCATACATATCATCTAATTGAAAGCTACTAATTTCTAATACAAAATAGTCGTATTTTTTTTCAGCAACTAAGCGTGCAAAACCCACGCCTATATTGCCTCCGCAAGCCACATTTAGTCCTGCTTTTTGTAATAAATGATACACCAATGATGTTACTGTTGTTTTGCCATTTGTGCCAGTTATGGCAATGATAAATGCGTTGGTATATCGCGAAGCAAATTCTATTTCACTAATAATAGAAATATTCAAAGAACGTAGCTTTTGAATCAGCTCATTTTTTTCGGGAATTCCCGGACTTTTTATGATTTCATCAGCATTTAAAATAAGTGTTTCTGTATGTTGTAATTCTTCAAAAGCAATGGTATGCTGTTGCAATTCCTCTTTGTATTTTTGAGGAATAGCACCTTTGTCTGACACAAACACATCAAAGCCAAATTTCTTAGCTAAAATTGCTGCACCAGTTCCGCTTTCACCGCTTCCAAGTATTACTATTCGTTTCATTTTTTAGATTATAGTACTTAGTTTTTAGTACTTAGTTATTGTTTGTTACTGTTTAAATAAATCACAATTCAAAAATCCTAAATCAAAAATCAGTTGCTATCTAACCTTTAAAGTAATTATTGTGATTATGGCTAACATGATTCCGATAATCCAAAAACGGGTTACTATTTTTGACTCATGGAAACCTAATTTCTGATAATGATGATGCAAAGGTGACATTTTAAAAAGTCGGTTTGCTTTGGCAAACTCAATTCCGTGTTTACGCTTTTGATATTTGAAATAATAAACTTGTAAAATCACTGATAAATTTTCTACTAAAAACACGCCACATAATATTGGAATCAATAATTCTTTGCGAACCATGATAGCGAATACTGCAATTATTCCGCCTAATGACAATGAACCAGTATCGCCCATGAACACTTGAGCGGGAAATGCATTGTACCATAAAAAACCAACACAAGCTCCTACCAATGCACCACCAAAAATTACCATTTCGCCAAGGTTAGGAATGTACATTACACCTAAATAATCAGAAAAAACTAAGTTGCCACTTACATAAGCAAAAAGACTTAATACCAATGCAATAATTGCGGTAATTCCCGCAGCCAAACCGTCAATTCCATCGGTTATATTTGCTCCATTTGAAACCGCGGTGATAATGAAAGTTACTACTACTAAAAACAATAAATAATTATACTCTTCAAAGCCATTCCAAATCCAACTTAACAAATATTTATAATCAAACTCAGTAGATTTAAAGAATGGAATAGTCGTGGTTGTAGCTTTCTCGTCTTGCGAGTACATAATTTGTCCGTCAATCACAGTTTGAGTTAAATGATTGGCTTGAATAAATTCTGTTGTTACATCTTGCGGCTTAAAAAATTCTTTGGTTTTTACATGTTGGTTATAATACAAAGTAGTAGCTACAATTACACTTATTCCAACTTGACCTACAATTTTAAATCTGCCCGCAAGTCCTTCTTTGTTCTTTTTAAATACTTTTATATAATCGTCTAAAAAGCCTACTAAACCTAACCAAATGGTAGTTATTACTGCTAAAATTATATATACATTATTGATTCGAGCAAATAATAATGTAGGCAATAAAATAGCAGCCAAAATTATTAAACCACCCATGGTTGGTGTTCCAACTTTTGCTTTTTCGCCTGCTAATCCTAAATCACGAATTTCATCAGCTACTTGTAAACTACGTAATTTTGCAATTAAAGTTTTACCATAAACCATAGAAATAGTTAACGATAAAATAATGGCAATAGCTGCTCTGAATGAAATGTATTGAAACATTCCCGCTCCAGGGAAATTAAAGGTTTTATCTAAGTAATCAAATAAGTAATACAGCATAATCTTGTTGTTTATTTGTGTTTATTTTTTAGTTTTAAAATTCTATTTATTGCATTAATTCAAACATTTCTTTCAATATTTCTTTATCATCAAAATGATGTTTTACGCCATTTATTTCTTGATAAGTTTCGTGGCCTTTTCCTGCTACCAAAATAATATCGCCTTTATTGGCCATGCCAACAGCTGCTTTTATTGCTTCTTTTCTGTTGGTGATTCTCAATGTTTTTTTATAATGAACAGGATCAACACCTTTTTGCATTTCGTTTATAATAATTTCAGGATCTTCATTTCTAGGATTATCAGAAGTGAAAATTACTTTGTTACTCAACTTAGTGGCAACATCTGCCATTAAAGGTCTTTTGGTAGCATCTCTATTGCCACCGCAACCAACTACAGTTATTAATTGTTCATTATTTGTTCTAACGCCATTAATAGTTGCAAGTACATTTTTTAATGCATCTGGTGTGTGCGCATAATCAACAATTGCAACAATTCCATTAGTAGATTTTATTAAATCAAAACGTCCATTTACCGAACTTAAACTCGATAAAAGTGTAATGATTTCCTTTTTTTCTTTTCCTAATAAAAATGCTGCACCATAAACAGCTAATAAATTATACGCATTAAACTCCCCTACTAATCTAAACCAAGCCTCGTCACCATTCATGTTTAAAAGCATTCCATCAAAATCGGCTTCCATAATTTTTACTTTAAAATCGGCCATCGATTTTAAAGAATAAGTGTAACGAGTAGCTTTGGTATTTTGAAGCATGACCATGCCATTTTTATCATCTTTATTGGTCAATGCAAATGCATCATCATTTACATCGTCAAATAGTTTTTTCTTAGCTTTTATGTAATTATCAAATGTTACATGATAATCCAAATGGTCGTGGGTGATATTGGTAAATAATACCCCTGTAAAATGCAATCCTTTTATTCTATTTTGGTCAATGGCATGTGAGCTAGCTTCCATAAAACAATATTCACAACCAGATTCCAACATTTGTTGTAAAAGTTCATTTATTCTTATAGAATCAGGCGTAGTGTGTGTACTTGGAATAACTGTTTCATTGATTTGATTTTGAACAGTAGAAAGCAAACCAACATGATGTCCAAACTTGCGAAACAAACTAAATAACAAACTAGCAACGGTGGTTTTTCCATTGGTTCCAGTTACTGCTACTAATATTAATTTTTTAGAAGGATGATTATAAAATTCTGCTGCCATTAAAGCCATAGCTTCACTGGTATTTGTAACTTGAATAAATGCAATTTCTGAATTTATCTCAGCTGGTAAAACCTGACAAACAATGGCTTTACATCCTTTTTCAATTACATTAGCAATATAATTATGTCCGTCAACTTGCGTTCCTTTTATAGCAAAAAATACAGCATCAGTAGTTACATTTCTAGAATCATAAGTAAGCAAAGAAATTTCATTCTCCATGTTTCCATGAACTGAAATTGTTTGAACTGATTGAATAAGATGTGCTAATTTTTTTGCCATAAAACTATCCTAAAATTAAATTTACTTTTGAACCTTTGCTTAAAACTGAACCTGCTTTTAGAGATTGTTGTTTTACTCTTCCAAATCCATTGATACTTACTTTTAAACCTTTACTTTCTAATAAGTACGTGGCATCTTTTGCCGACATTCCTTTAACGTCTGGCATTTGCTTGGCAACATTTATTACAGGAAATAGTGATAAAGCATTGTCTTTTTGTTGAATTTTCAACCAATTTGTTTCCATGTCATTGATGGAATCATTTTCTAAATGCGATGAAATTCCAACTTCATCTAAAATGGTTTTTACATTTTCTTTATACGCCTTGCTTACTTGTGGCAAATCGCTTGAAAAAGAAGTGTAAGTTTCTCTTACATCCTTATGAATATTGGTAGTGGTTGCATATATTTTATTTGCTAAATCTTTAAAAACCGGCAAAGCCAATTGTGCGCCATAAATCATGCTTCCTTGCGGACGAATAACTACTACGTAACAACTGTATTTTGGTTTTTCGGCAGGAAAATAGCCACACCAAGAAGCTCTATAAACCTTGGCTCCACCTTGAAAAAAATCTTCCCCTTTTTGAATAATTGCAGTGCCTGTTTTACCCGCAAATGTGTATGGTAAATTAGCATTTTCTTTATTGTAACCAGTACCATTTTTTACCACACCTTCCATCATGTTTTTTAATTGAGTAACGGTACTGTTTTTACAAATTTGTTTATTTATTACTTGCGTTTTAAATTCCTTTTCAACCTTTCCCGCTTTCATAATTGTTTTAACAAAATATGGATTTACCATGACTCCATTATTTGCAATGGCATTATAAACAGTAAGTATTTGTAATGGTGTTAATGAAATTCCATAACCTCTGCTAATGGCCGACAAATCACTCTTACTCCATTCCTTACTTTTTGGTTTTAAAAATATTGGAGCTTGCGCACCTAACATTTGTAAATTCAAATTTTTGTTCAAACCAATTTTATCTAAAAATTCATAATGCATACTTGGGTTTCTATCGTAGTATTTTGCTATTTGCTTTGCAAAAGCCACATTCGATGACATTTCAAAAGCTTGTTGCATATTTAATTCTAGGTAACTGTGAGAGTCTTCCACCAACCTGCCATAAACCATTGCTTTACCACCTTCTACATTTACTGTACTTGCGGGAGTAACAAAACCATTGTCTAACAAACTCATCATGGTTACTAATTTAAAGGTAGAACCTGGCTGCATTCTGGTTCTAATAGCATCGTTTAAACTTTCCTCATAAGTACCATCAGCTTTTCTAGTAAGGTTAGCAATGGCCTTAATTTCACCCGTTTCCACTTCCATTAAAATGGCTGTTCCACGCATTGCCATGTTATTTTGCAAAACCTTTAAAAGCGATTGTTGTGCCACATCTTGTAAGTTGATGTCTATAGTTGAAATAATATCGCAACCATTTTCAGCTTCTTCTTTTTCTTCATTATTGATTGGAACATATACGCCACCAGAAACTCTTTGGGTTAATTGAACTCCATTTTTTCCGGATAAATAATCATTGAAAAAACCTTCTAAACCTACAAACTTTTTGGCCTCTTCATTTACAAAACCAATTGTTCTAAATGCCAATGATTGAAATGGTTTTACTCTTGTTGATCTATCTTTTATAATTAAGCCGCCAGTAATTTTTCCTATTCTAAATAACGGAAATTTTTTTACGCGTAAAATCTGTTGGTGACTTACTCTTTTCTTTAAAAAATAATATCCATTTCTACTGCTTCTTACATTTTTAAAAATGGTTTTATATTCACCTGCTGTTTTATCATTAAACTCATTGCTAAAGCAATACGACAATGAATCAATGTATTTATCAAAAGTATCTTTTACCGAAAATGATGGTGCGGTGGCATCTATAATAATATCGTAAATAGGTAATGAAGTAGAAAGTAATGAACCATTACAATCAAAAATATTTCCTCTAATGGCATCTATTTTTTGTTTTTTTATTGAATATTCAGTGGCTTCTTTTTTCCATTTTTTAGCTTCATTGAATTGAATATTATAAACATAATAAATAATTGCGCAAGCAAATACAAGCATAAATCCAAATATGGTTAATGTGCGAAATAGTATTGTTTTACGTGCGTTAATTGCCATTTTTTACTCTATTGTAATTTTTGTTGGAGGAACAACTGCTTCCTTCACATAATTTGTATCTTTTCCTATTCTGTTTTGAATACTGTATTCTTTTAATTTTTCAGCAATATTTGATTGCCTGCTGGCATTCATTATTTCACTTAAAATAATGATGTATTCATTCCTTAATTCTTTATTTTCTTTTGATAATTTATCAATTTTTTTATTCAATATATCATTGTTATGACTACTAAAAATAAGCACTCCTATTAAACAAAAACAAAATATTATAAATGGCAATTGATTGTAAAACATGTTTACATTCAGCTTGAAATCAATTTCAGACAAACGCTTCACGGCACCTTCAATTTGTGAAGTGTCGGGCTTTTTCTCTTCTTTAATTTCAGGCTCATCGCCAGTTATTATTTTATTGCTCACTTATCATTTAGCTTTTTATAATCGTTCGGCAACTCTTAATTTTGCACTTCGCGACCTGTTATTTTCTTCTTGTTCTTTATCGGTGGCCACAGCTGCTTTTTTGTTCAATGGATTAAATGGACGATTGATATTTCCAAAGAAATCTTTTTCTAATTCACCCATTAAATTACCGCTGTTCATGTAGTTTTTTACCAATCTATCTTCTAACGAATGGTAACTCATGAACACCAGTCTTCCTTTTGGTTTCAGCAAACTGTCACATTGCAAAAGCATTTTTTCTAATACATCTAACTCTTGGTTCACTTCTATTCTGATGGCTTGAAAAACTTGCGCATAAAACTTAAAGTCTTTAAACTTTGGCGCTGAACTTTTCAAAGCATCTTTTAATTCACCTACAGTTTCAATGTCTTTTCCGGTGCGTGCCGCAATAATTTCGGCTGCTAATTTGCGCGATTGGTGCAACTCGCCATACTTATAAAATACATTTGCCAAAGCATCTGCTTTGTATTCATTAATTACTTTATGCGCACTTAATCGCTGACTTTGGCTCATGCGCATATCTAAAACTGCATCATCAAAACGAATAGAAAAACCGCGTTCTCCAATGTCAAATTGATGAGAAGAAACACCTAAATCGGCCAATAAACCATCTACTTTATCAAAGCCTTGGTATTGTACATGATTTTTCAAAAACTCAAAATTTTGATCTATAAAAATCAAACGATCATCCTTTATCAAATTACGTTTTGCATCTTCATCTTGATCAAAAGCTATCAATCTTCCTTTTTTACTTAACCTATCTAAAATAGCTTTACTATGTCCACCTCCACCATAAGTTACATCCACATAAATACCATCAGGATTGATGTTTAATCCTTCAAGGCATTCGTTTAACATGACTGGGTTGTGGTACATTTTAGTTGATAGTTGTTAGTTTTTAGTTTCTTAGTTTTTAGTACTTAGTACTTAGTTGCATTTAATTCAAAATTTTATTGGTCATTGTTACTTTTTTCCGTTGGCTAAAGCCAAACGGCTATTCATCTTTTGCTCATTGCACATGCCTCCCGATGCATCGGGAGCACATTGCCTATTGCTCATTGTTACTCCTTTTGCTCATTACTTCTTCGGCTAAAGCACTAAAGTCTTCTGGTTCGGCATTCAGCATGGTTTCATACTCTGTTTTACTCCATATTTCTACTTTATTGCCGTAGGCTAACAAAACAATTTCGCCTTTTAAGTTTGCATACTCTTGTAATGGTTTTGGTAATAAAACACGACTTGCAGTATCCATGTCTAATTTACTTGCACCACGCAAAAAGTAGCGTTTAAATTCTCTTTCCTTTTTTATATAATCACTTAGTTTATTTATTTCTCCTGCTATGTTATCCCATTCGTTTGCGGGATACATGACACAGCATTTTTCAAAACCACGATTGATAAAAAAAGAATCCTTAGCCTCCACAGGAAGTTGCTTTTTCAATGCTGCAGGAATTATCAACCTGCCTTTAGCATCTATTTTACATTCATATTCTCCGTGTAGGTTTATCATTTTTTTTTCTTACAACGCTGTAAAAATAAAACAAAAATCCACTTTTCTCCACTTTCCTCCACTTTTGTGCATAAATGAGCTTTTTTTATATTCACATTTTGCTTAAAAGAAATTAACAATGTCGCAGTTACCTAAGGCGCAAACCGTGAATAACCCATTTTGTAAAGTTTTCAACAAAAACCACTTTAAAATCTTGATATTGGAAATAAACCTCGTTTTTGGAATTTAAAATTGGTTTATGGAGCTAAAAATACACGTTAAAAAACAGTATTTTTAACGAATAATTTTTTGTGCTTTTTTATAAATAATTGGAAAGGTTTTTCGAAAAAAAATTCTAGAAAAAAAACTAACAATTAGACCTAATATGTTTTTAAATTTTTAATTTTTTACGAAAATATTAATAAATACATCTTTACATTTGCTGTAGTATTTGAATAAAAATATTTATGAAAACTAAAATTACTATCAGCATTTTGTTCATAGCTATAAGCCTTGGATTATTTGCACAAAGTTTAACCGTTAGTCCAAACAAAGCCTCGGCTGGTCAAACATTTGCGGTTACTATTTCAGGAAAAAACACCGCATTTTTAACGGGTATAAACACCATTGATTTTGTATATAATAGTGCTATTACAAAAGATGCTATTTTTTCAAATCAAAATGTAGTGAATGATTCTTTGATTTCAGGTACGATATCTATTTCAAGTACAATTCCTAACCCTTATTATTTTTCTTTACGTATTTCAAATACCATAAACCCACCAATTAATTTATTAAGCGGCATATCAATTCCAGATGCTGATACCATTATTCCAAGATTATATTCAACAGATAATTCTAGAGGATTTAATATTGGGCAATCCAATTATTTAAGAATACGTGGCAAAAACACTCACTTAACAACTACCAAAAACAATATTATAAAGTTTTATAAATACGGAATTGAAAGTAAAAGTATCAGCATTTCCAATATTAGAGTTTATTCATCTCCATATCCTTATGAATTATGGATTGATTTAATTGTTGATATAAAATCTAAACTTGGCTTTTATTCAATGAGCGTTGAAAACGAAATTGATGGCATCGTTTTTAAAGATAGCATTTTTGAAGTATTAAATCCATATCCAATGCTTATCAATTCAATTGATAATAGATACGCAAAAAGAAATGAGATGAAAGATGTTTATATGGCTGGTTCGCAATACGCTAAATTTTTAACCAATCCTCCAACCATTTTATTTACAAAAAATAATACAGTTTCAAAAGAAATTGAAGTTGTAAGTATTACTGCACAAAATGATTTAAACGCAACGGTTCGATTAAATGTAAAACCAACTGCTGAATTGGGAATATATACTATTGCTTATTTTTATCCTGCAGATTTAGATACCATGTTTTTAAAAAATTATTTTATAATTGGTGCGGCTGCGGGAACCAATGAAACAAATGAAATTCAAACTAAGATATTCCCTAATCCTGCTAAAAACTTAATGAATATTGAAAGTAAAAATGATATTACAAGCCTTCAAATTTTTGATATAATGGGCAAAGAAATTTTGAGTAAAATACCAGAAAAGTTAACCCAAAACCTACAAATTAATCTTTCAGAAATACTGATTCCAAAAGGAATTTACTTTATAAAAATTCAAAGTTTGGAAGGTTTTATTACACAGAAATTAATTATTGAATAACTACAGACAATAGACCTGAAAGGTTTTGAAAAATGTCAGGTCTTGTTGCAAAAAAGTCTCTTATAAACATAAGGGACTTTTTTGTTGTAAATGAAACCAACCTTTTTCTTACTTTCGCTGTCCTTTGTAAAACAAAAGCATGACGATTAAAGTAACTAATTTATCAAAAATATATGGCAGCCAAAAAGCCCTAGACAGCATTAGTTTTGAAGCGCATAAAGGCGAAATACTAGGTTTTTTAGGACCAAATGGTGCGGGAAAATCTACTACCATGAAAATTCTAACGGGCTATATTCCTGCTACTAGCGGACAAGCTTTTATCAATGGAATTGAAATTAACGAAAACAGCATCGCCATTAGAAAAGAAGTAGGTTATTTACCTGAATTGAATCCACTTTACACCGACATGTATGTAAAAGAGTTTTTACTTTTTATAGCCAATAGTTATGGAATTACCACAGGAGCTAACCAAGCTGCTGAAGAAATGATTTCCAAAACAGGTTTGAGCTTGGAACGCAAAAAGAAAATTAGTCAGTTAAGCAAAGGTTACAAACAACGTGTTGGCTTAGCAGCAGCCATGATTCACAACCCAAGTGTATTGATTTTAGATGAACCAACCAGTGGTTTAGATCCAAATCAAGTAAGTGAAATAAGAAATTTAATTAAGGAAATTGGCAAAAATAAAACAGTAATACTTTCGAGTCATATTATGCAAGAAGTTGAAGCCATGTGCGATAGAGTAATTATTATCAATCGAGGTAAAATAGTGGCAGATGATAAAATTGAAAAACTGCAACAATCGTTTAGCAAAGAATATTTGATTTCGGTTCAATTTAAAAATAGTCCAACTATTGAAAGTATCAAAGCCATTGACAAAAACATAAAAGTATTGGCTACTAAAGATGGTTTTACCATTAATGCAAAAGAAGATATTAGAGAAAAAATTGCACAAAAAGCTGCTGAAAATAATTGGTTAATTTTAAGTATGAATTTGGAAGAAAGCTCGTTGGAACAAGTGTTTCAGAGTTTAACTAAATAGGCAATAGGCAATAGAAAATTGGCAAAAGGCAAATAATAAAATGTTTTAAAAAACTGAGTACTGAAAACTATGTACTAAAAACTAAAAAAAATGATATCAATACTTCAAAAAGAAATACGCAGTTTCCTGAGCTCATTGATTGCTTACGTAGTAATCATTGTGTTTTTAATAGCTACAGGATTATTCATGTGGGTACTGCCCGATAATAATGTTTTTGATATGGCTTATGCCAATTTAGATACTTTATTTACATTGGCTCCTTGGTTATTTTTATTCCTGATTTCGGCCATTACCATGCGCACATTTAGCGAGGAAAAAAAGAACGGAACCATTGAAATTTTAACCACTAAACCTATTAGTGATTTAAAAATTATTTTAGCAAAATATTTTGCTGGGGTGGTATTGGTTTTATTTTCATTGATTCCTAGTTTGATTTACTTTTACACGGTTTACCAATTAGGCGCACCCATAGGAAATATGGACGTTGGCGCTACTTGGGGTTCTTATATTGGATTGTTCTTTTTGGCTAGTTGTTTTGTAAGTATTGGATTATTTTCATCGGTAATTACAGATAACCAAATTGTATCTTTCATTGTCAGCATGATTTTATGTTACTTGTTTTACAATTTATTTGAACTCATTGCCGATTTTAAATTATTTGGTTCGTGGGATAGTTTAGTTGCAGGATTGGGAATCAATGCGCATTACCAAAGCATAAGCAGAGGCGTAATTGACAGCCGCGATATTCTTTATTTTATCAGTTTTATAGTGGTATTTATTTATGCTACAAAAACTGTTTTTAGCTCACGAAAATTTTAATCAAGGATTTCCTTTTTTCAACCATATATATGAACAAAAAGAAACAATCATACTTACAACTCATCATTGTTTTAGCAGTTATTATTTTGCTAAACGCCATATTTAGCAATTTCTTTTTCAGGATAGATTTAACAAAAGAAAAACGTTACACATTGGACAAAGCCAGCAAAAATTTAGCTGCAAAAGTAAAAGATGGCATGTTAATAAAAGTTTATTTGGAAGGCGATTTCCCTGCAGGTTTCAAGCGTTTGCAAAAAGCTACCAAAGAAATGTTGGATGAATTTAAAATTCTTTCAAACAATAATATTCAGTATGAATTCATTGATCCTTTGCTTAATACTACTGCTAAACAAAGCACCGATATTTTACAGGAGTTAACTGAAATTGGCTTACAAGCCACCAGCATTCAATTAAAAAAAGAAGATGGTTTTAGTCAAAAAATAATTGTGCCCGGTGCAGTAGTTTATTATGGTGGTAGAAAAGTTCCTGTCAATTTATTGAAAAGTCAATTTGGACAAGCACCAGAAGCAGTTTTAAATACTTCCATTGAACAATTAGAATATGAAATAGCGAATGCTTTGCGATTAGTTACTATTGATTCAGTGAAACAAATTGCATTTATAAAAGGCAATGGTGAATTAGATAAATGGAATATCATAGATGGCAAAACGGAACTAAAAAAATATTATGAAATAGATGACGTAGATTTAACTGCAGTTCCTCCTTCAGAATTGAATAAATACGATGGAATTATTGTTCCAAAACCAACTTTGCCTTTCAGTGATTTTGATAAATTTAAACTTGACCAATATGTAATGCATGGCGGAAAAGTGCTGTGGTTAGTGGAAAATCAGTTAGCCGAAATGGATAGCTTACGCAATTCGCCACAATATTATTCCATTGCATATAACTTAGGTTTAGACGATTTGTTTTACAAATTTGGAGTGCGAATTAACAACAATATTATTCAGGATATTCAGTGTAATACCATTCCGGTTTTAAGTGGAATGAAAAACGGAACTCCAGAACAAAAATTGCTTCCTTGGATGTATTTTCCGGTAGTTCCTCCTACTAGCTCGCACCCAATAGTTCGGGGCGTGGATCCCATTTGGTTTCAGTTCACAGCAAGTATTGATACCATTCCGAATAAAAAAATTAACAAAACGGTTTTGTTGGCTTCTTCTCAATATTCTCGTTCGGTGCCTGCACCTGCCAGGGTTGATATAGAAATGGCAAGATTAGAGCCAGATCCGAATTTATTTAGAACAGGAGGGAACAAAATTTTAGCAGTGCTTTTAGAAGGTGAATTTTCTTCCAGTTTTGAATATACTTTCGATCAAACTAAAAATCCTGCATTGGATTTTAAAAGCAAAGTTGAAAACAATAAAATGATTGTAATAGCCGATGGTGATGTAATCAGGAATCAATATAGCGCAAGCAAAGGACAAGTATTTCCGCTTGGTTACGACCGTTTTGCAAATCAAGAATTTGGCAACAAACGCTTTATTTTAAACTGCGTAGATTACCTATGCGATGACAGTGGAATTATAGAAGTGCGAAGCAAAGAAGTTACTTTACGATTGCTTGATAAAGCTAAAATAAAAAAAGAAAAACTGTTTTGGCAATTCATCAATATTGGTTTACCCATTGTGTTGATCATTGTTTTTGCAATGGCCAATAATTATTACAGAAAAAGAAAATACGCTTAATTTAAATTCGTTCCGTCCAATAGCGTTTCGACAAGCTCTACGACCGCAAACTTAGAATGGTCTTTGAGCTTGTCGAAACGCTTTCAAAACAATAACATTCATAAAGCCCTAAAATTCTGATACCATGAACAAAAAAACATATTTAGCCATTTTAGTTTTGTTGCTTGTAGCAATATCATATTATTTAATTAATAAAAAACCTTGGGGCATTAACTATAAAGACATTGCAGATTTTGCCATTGCTGACACCTCAGCAATTGACAAAATATTTATTGCAGACAGAAATGGGAATACCGTAATTTTAGAAAAAAAAGGGCCACAAACTTGGACCATTAACAATAATAAAATGGCTGATTTTAGTAAAATAGAATTGCTTTTATCAACGGTTAAAAACCTAGCGGTATTACGACCAGTTCCTCAAAGTGAACATAATTCGGCTGTTGGCGACTTAGCAACAACAGGAATAAAAGCTCAGTTTTACTCAAAAGATGAAACAGTAAAAACCCTTTATATTGGTTCGGCTACGCAAGAACAAAATGGAACTTATATGTTAATTGAAGGTTCATCAAAACCATATGCGGTTCATATACCCGGCTTTTTTGGTTACTTAACTCCACGGTTTATTAGTGACAGTTTAACTTGGCGAGATAGAACAGTTTTTAACTATCAACCAGAAGTTATAAAAAGCATTGAGTTTAACTATGAAAATGCAGCCAATAGTTTTTTTATTGACAATAGTAATGTGCAAGCACCCCTGATTTTTGATACAAACAAAAAAGTAAAAGCCATTTCAGACATACAGTTTTTAAGGTTTTATATTGCTTCATTTAAGCAATTAAATTTTGATGGATACGATGAAAATCAAAGTCAAAAATTGGTTGATAGCCTGATTCAAAACAATCCAATTTGTACCATAAATATTATTAATAAAAATGGTACAATTCAAAATTTAAAACTATACACCAAAGCCATTGACAAACACACCAAACAAGCCATTAATGAAGAAACTGGCGAGTATTTGAAATCTGATCCAGAGCGCTTTTGGGCTTTTTTAAATAACGATAAAAGTTTAATGCTTATTCAGCAATATAACTTTGGAAAAGTAATGATTACCATTGATGGTTTTAAATAAAATAATCAACAGTTTTTTATATCAAATTTTCAAAAAAAACGAGACAAGTATAACTTGGCTCGTTTTTTTTAGAATAAATTGAAAGATTATTCAACAATTAATTTTTTAGTCAATGTGGTTTCATTGCTATTGATTTGAACAAAATACATTCCTTTTGGCAAATCAGTTAATGATAAATCTATTGTGTTAATTCCTGTTACTAATTTAGTATTTATTGATTTTATCAAAGCGCCTTTCATATCGAATAAATTTGCATTTCCTTCTGATTTTTGATTGACATTTAATACAATGGAAACATTTTCTTTAGCAGGATTTGGATACATCATAAAATTATTGTTTTCAAAAATTTCTTTTGTGCCTGTTCTGAATTTAACACTTTCAAATGAATCAACGATTCCATTGCTCCATGCAATATAAAAACCTAATGCAAAATTAGGATTCGCTTTATTGAATATAGAATCTGATTTATTATACGCTGAATCTTTTCTTACGTATTTACCGGCAACTAAACTTGAGTCAATATAATTTCTTAAATCTAATAAAAATCCTGATGCAAACATTACACCTGCTAAACCAGTTCTACCAACAAAATTTATGTTTGAAGACAATAAACCTTTACCTGTTACAGCATCATTTACATTATAAGAAGCACCTGCATTTCCTTTGGTAGGACTGTATTTATATAAAGAACCATAAGATGTGTTTTTAGCTACAAATAATGCTTCTTGATCAGCTTGAATGTTTAGTTTACCTAAATTTACACCACCATGGAAAAATATAACTTCGTTGGAGGGAGTTGGAAATGTTGAAACTATTTTACCTGGAGTAATCATTTTTACACCAAACGCTGTTGAAATTCCTTCAGGATTTGCGCGGTAAGAAGCACCTGTGAATCCATAAGCTATAGCAACATTAAAGTTAGAATCTGGCAACATACTGATAGACCAAAGTGCGTTTGAAGTATCTACTGCATTTCCTTTTGTTAAGTTAATTCTTACTGGCACATATGCATCAGTTCCATTAGCAATTCCAGTAGCAGTTCTAAATCCTAAATCATTTACTATTTTTATTCCATTTGCGTAAATATCTACATTGCGAATTGATGTATCAGGTGAGTTATGTATAAACTGTAATTTGTTTTGCAAACGAGTTAATTCTACCACTGTTCCATTACTTAAAGCCAACATCACTTTAAAAGAAGCGGCATTAGCAGGATTGCCAGCGGCACGGTAAAAACCTGAAGTAAAAACTACACCAGATTGATTTAAATAAGCAGCTGCATTCAATGAATAAGCACCATTAAATTCCGATTTTGAACCATTACTAATATTAAATATATAACCGGTATTATCCGTTCTCAATGCTGTAAAATCACCATATTTCAAATTAGAAATTACACTAATTTGTGAAGGAACTTTGTTAAACGATATTTGAGGTGCATCGGTATTACCGTTGGCTACCAAATATTGGAAACTACCCGCTAACAATGAACTTTCAGGCATGCTATCAAATCCATTTATATTCAATAATCTGTCAGTGCCATCAGGATTAGCAGCAAACGTTGAAGAATCTTTTAAACCCATTGCCATCGCTAAATATGATTTACCAGTTACTAAATTTATTGAAGGCCTAAAAAACAATGTGTCATTAACATTTGCAGTTGAAACTCTAATTTGAGTATTACCACTATTTACAGTTAAAAATGGACTTGCCTCTCTGAAATTTAATGCTGAAATTACTTTGTTATTATTAAAATATACATCAAAACTTTGCAAAGCTACATCAGCTGCATTATGAATAAATTGTAAGCGAGTTGCTTCTTGTAATTCTACCACAATTCCATTGGTATCAACGGCAAACACACCAAAGTTTTTTCCATTTTGATTGGTCGTTGGATTTACAAATCCAGAAGCAAAAACGGTAATCATTTTTTGATTAAATGAAGTTAAATTTGCACTGTAAGCCTTTAAAACAGAATTTGTACCTGTATTGCGCATTTCTATAAAAGTAGGAACATTGTTAAAAAACAAATTTGAAGCATTTGCCTGTGCAAAGTTTAAATTTGTAGGTAATGTTCCAGTTGAAATTGCTGGCTTAACAACTATATCAACTCCAGGAGCATCTGTTACTCCATGAAAAACATTTACTTGTACTTTTCCTGAACCTGCAGCAAAAGTTGTAATGTTTTTATTTATTAAAGTAATTCCAGTATTTATACTATTGGGATTAGCGCTAAAATTAGCTATGTTATCAACGCCAGTAATCATTATTACTGTATTAGAGTTAGCCGCTAAAGTTGAAGTCAAACGTTTTAAAACTAAATCATTGCTATCAATGCTATTTCTATTATTAATATTAAATTTTACAGCACCAGAATTGGTAGATAATAATGTAGTTGCTTGTCTGAAAGCTACATTGTCATATTTGAATCCATTTACATATACATCCACTGTATCCATTGAAGGATCGGAAGCATTATGAATTAACTGGAAACGCGCAGTTTGAGCATTTGCAGTATAAAAAAATGCACTAGCTACTAATGCAAATAATGATTTTTTTAAAATTGTAAAGTGTTTCATCTAATATATTTTAATATGTTAATTTAATAATTACTTGTTTTTTCACAAATAAAGTTACTTAATGGCAAATATAATCTTTGCTTCAATAAATCAAATAGTAATATAAAAACACAAAAAGGTTGCTTTAAATTTTTTATTTATTTAATGTATATTTAAAACTTAAAACATTGCTAACCTTTTGAAATTTTGGACAAAAAAAAGTCTTAGTTTAAACTAAGACTTTTTTTTTTAATATTATATTTTAAAATAATTATTTTAAAATTTCTCTAGAAATTACAATTTTCTGAACTTCACTTGTTCCTTCATAAATTTGAGTAATTTTAGCATCACGCATTAAACGTTCTACGTGATATTCTTTTACAAATCCGTAACCACCATGAATTTGAACTGCTTCAATGGTTGTGTCCATTGCAACTTGCGAAGCATATAATTTAGCCATAGAACTTGCCAAAGCATAATCGCCATGAGAATCTTTTAAATATGCTGCTTTTAAGCAAAGTAAACGAGCTGCTTCAATATTGGTGGCCATATCGGCTAATTTAAATTGAATAGCTTGATGGTTCATAATTTCAGTACCAAATGCTTTGCGTTGTTTTGAATATGCTAAAGCTAATTCGTATGCGCCACTTGCTATTCCTAATGCTTGCGCAGCAATACCAATTCGACCACCAGCAAGCGTTTTCATGGCAAATTTAAAACCAAAACCATCTTCTCCAATGCGGTTTTCCTTAGGAACTTTCACATCGGTAAACATAATTGAATGTGTATCACTACCTCTAATTCCTAACTTGTTTTCCTTGTTACCAATAACAACACCCGCACTGTCCTTTTCAACTATAAAAGCATTGATACCTTTGTGTTTTAACTCTACATGGGTTTGTGCAATTACTATATAATATTTTGCTGTACTACCATTGGTAATCCAGTTTTTGGTACCGTTTAATAAATAATAATCACCTTTATCTTCGGCAGTAGTTCTTTGACTTGTTGCATCGCTACCAGCTTCTGGTTCCGATAACAAGAAAGCTCCCCAACATTTGCCACTTGCCATTGGTACTAAATATTTTTGTTTTTGTTCTTCGTTAGCAAAAGTTTCCAATCCCCAACAAACCAATGAATTATTAACCGAAACTACTACAGAAGCTGAAGCATCAATTTTTGAGAACTCTTCCATCGCCAAAACATAACTTACAGAATCCATTCCACTACCGCCATATTTTGGATCAACCATCATTCCTAAAAAACCAAGTTCTCCTAGTTTTAACATTTGTTCCATAGGAAATTTTTGATGTTCATCGCGCTCAATTACACCCGGTAATAATTCGGTTTGTGCAAAGTCACGAGCGGCTTGTTGTACGTTTAAATGTTCTTCGGTATATTGGAAATTCATATCTGTGAAATAGTTTTTGCGAATATATATTTTTATAAGTTACTTTAATAAACACCAATAAAAATCAATTGTTTTGAGAAATAAAAAAGAAAAGATGGATACGAATGTTACTTGATTTGTTAAACCTATAAAATTAATTCATTCCGCATTTTGTCATTCCGCAATTCGCATTTTAAATGCTGTTACTCCAAATCAGTGTTCAACTTGTACCTACAAATTCTGTTATTGCCTTTATCGGCTACATAAATCATTTTGCGGTTATAGCAAATTCCCATTGGATCTAAAAAATTAAATGGACCATCAAGTGGTTTTCCATCTATTGCTTTTCCTCCAAATGATACATTTATTTGCTTTTTTATGGTGGAATTTGCTGGAGGATTTACCCCTTCAAAGCCTTGGTTAGTAAATACATAAACTGAATCAGTTTCACTGTCAACTACAAAAAAGTAATTGGTAGCATCAGGCGCTATGAAACAATCTTCAGGTTTTTTGAATTTAAAAGGTTCATACATAAAGCTGCTGGCTTTGCCAATATCAAAATTTAACAAACTAGCAGTTTCTGAATATTGAGGACCTAAATCTGGATCATCAATAACTGTTATCATTAAAGTTTTATACTCTAAATTATTGGTTTGATTATTTGAAGTAATCATAAAGTTTTTTGAAGTACTCATTCCTTGCAAACGTTGAGGTGGTGCTGAAAAGGTAGCTATACTAGAAATATCTACAGCAGTTTTTAATCCGGATTCAGTTGGATTTAATCCAACTCCATATCCAATATTTAATCCATCTTGGTTAAAAACCAACACAGCATTATCAGGTCTAACAAAAGTATTTGCTTGGTTTCTTGGACCTTTGCGAGTAACATACAAAGTATTGTCTGACAAACATGCCAAACCAGTATACGTTACTTCTAAATCTGCAGCACCTCTAAACTGAGTACTTTGACGCGAAGCATCACAAAATGGATGAATTAAAGTATCAATAAATGTGTAGTTTCCTTGACCTGTTCCTTCTAAATGATACACGCAAGTTACAGTTTCATTAACTGTTGCATCAAAAACTTTTCCAATTACATAAGTATGCAAACGCCTGTCTTGTGTAACTTCAGTAGCTCCCGGAATAGCTATAGTATAAGCCAAAGTTCCTTTTTGATCTAAAATATTTAAACCTTTATCATCTACCACATAAATCATTTCATCGAAACCAACGAACACATCTACTGGATTTTGAAAACCTTTAAAAAACGGAAAAATTGGCACGTAACTTACCGCTTTTGGAACTAAGTTTGGATCTATTTGTCCTTGCTTTAACACATCATCTACGGTATCATTTTGCTTGCTTCCAAATATGGAACACGAAGAAAAGAAACCAATCATTGACATAAATAAAACGATTATTTTTATATTTTTAAGATTCATATTGTTCTTTTATTTAATGGTAAATAATAAACCTATTCTGTGAATATTTCCTATTCGTGATTTGCTTATTAGGCCATAATCTATACCAAAATTCCCAAAGCTGCGAGGTAATTTTACCCCAAAACCTAAAGTAGGAAAATTATTATCTTCATCTAATCCAAACTCCCAACCAGTGCGCGCAAATAATATTTTCTTCCAACTATATTCTAAAGCCGAAGCTAAAGTTTCGTTATTATCAGTTGGGTGATTTAATTGCGCAGCAATAGTTAAAATATTAGTGCCATCGCATATGGGATCAATGGCAAAACCTAATCTAAAAATTGCTGGAGCAGAAACAGGAGTAAAATCGCTTTTAGCACTTTCATTGTTCATTTTTAAAATGGTAACATCGCCTGTTGGCGCCACATTTAAACCAAAATTAGTAAATGTAACTCCAAATCTTGCATTTTTTATTCCAATATTATAAGTCAGTCCTAAATCAAATAACATATTATTTACAGATACATTTGCTATGACTTCTTGAGCAAATTTGGCTTGCAATCCAAAACTAAAATTATTGGTTAATATTTTTGCAAAAGATATACCTATAGATGTGCTGCCCATTAAAACATTTCGGCCAGTACCGTTTGGTTCAAATTCGGTTGTTTCTTTGTTATCGCCAAAACCCAAACTAATTACATTAACTCCAACATAACTTAATTTACCAGCTTTAAAAGCTACTGCTCCATAATTTACTTGGCTATTTCCAAACCAACGAGTATTTGAAAATTGGGCAGTAACTTTTCCTGTATCAATACTGGTAATTCCCGCAGGATTCCAATACATTGCAGAAGCATCGTTTACTAATCCAACCACTGCACCACTCATAGCTGCTGAACGTGCATCGGGTGCAATTTTTAAAAACTGCATACCACTTCCACCTGTACGACTATTGCCAAAAGTAGGCAATATTTGAGCTTGCGCAATAGAAATTGCAACAAGAAATAGGTATAAAAGTATTATTTTAAACTTCATCATTTTTATAAAAGCTTCGCAAAATAAACAATATTTTATAATCTATAAGTTATTTGTTTGTAAAGAGGTTTATGGACGATAGACCATGGATGATGGACGAACATTAATTTTGGGGAGTGAAACAAACTTCATCCAATTATTACCTTTTAATATTTCAAACAAAAAAAGGTCAGCTTTCGCCAACCTTTTCCATTAAAAACTATCGTCTATAGTCCATTTACTATAAACTTCTAACTTACCGCAATCACCCGAGTTATTTCAGGAATGGCATTTTTTATACCATTTTCAATTCCTGCTTTCATGGTAATATGGCTTATGTTACAACTGCTACAATTTCCAGTTAAACGCAATTGAACTTCCATATCATCAGTAATATCAACCAATTCTACATCGCCTCCATCGGCTTGTAAAAATGGACGCATGCTGTTTAAAGCTATCTCCACTTTTTCTCTCATCAATTCATTCATCTTTTAGTTTCTGCTTTTTTTTTCAAATATAACTTTTTGAAATTATTCAGCGCTAACAGTTTTTTCAGTTGAATTTATAATTGAAACTAACTGAGCCACATTCTGAGCTATTTTTTCATATGCTTTAAATGCTGGTTTGGTTTGATCTAATGCAGCAGGAATTCCAGCATCCCCACCTTCACGAATACTCATATAAATTGGCACTTGACCTAATAAACTTACATTTAATTCACTTGCCATATTTCTGCCACCATCTTTACCAAAAATATAATATTTGTTATCGGGTAATTCATCAGGATTAAAATATGCCATGTTTTCAACCAATCCTAAAATTGGTACTTTAACTGGTGTCATGCTGAACATAGTGGCGGCTTTATAAGCATCTGCTAATGCAATGGCCTGTGGAGTTGTAACCATTACCACGCCCGTTAATGGAACAATTTGCAACATGGTTAAATGAATATCGCCAGTTCCGGGAGGTAAATCCAAAATCAAATAATCCAATTCACCCCAATCGCAATCGCTTACAAATTGGCGCAATGCGGAAGAAACCATAGGTCCGCGCCATACTACAGCCTGCTCCGGTTTAATTAAAAAACCTATCGATAATAATTTGATTCCAAATTTTTCAATTGGAACCATTAATTGTTTTCCATCTACATCGCGCATTAAAGGTTGCGTATCCATTTCGCCAAACATCATTGGAATGCTTGGACCGTAAATATCGGCATCTAACAAACCAACTTTGGCGCCAGTGGCTGCTAACGCAATGGCTAAATTACTTGAAACTGAGCTTTTTCCAACTCCACCTTTTCCGCTTGCTACCGCAATAATATTTTTAACACCTGGAAGTGTCAATTTATCACTACGATTGGTTGAAACATTAGCAGTCATGGTAACTTTAACTACTGCTTGATCATTTACCAATTGATGAATGGCATCTACACAATCTTTCTCAATTTTTTCTTTTAAAGGACAAGCCGGTGTAGTTAAAACTACAACAAAACTAACCGTTAACCCATCAATTACAATATCTTGAATCATGTTCAATGTAATCAAATCCTTGTGTAAATCGGGCTCTTGAACAGTGCTTAAAGCTTTTAAAACATCTTCTTTATTTATCATTTTTCTAAACTTAATTGGTGCAAATAAATGCTTTTTATTGGCTAATTTTTTTGTGATTTTTACAGTAAATAATAATGACTTGGTTGTAAAAATTATTTAATAGTTTATTTATTACAATTGTTGTATATTTTTTTTTAAATTATCTATAAAATGACGTTGGGTCATTCCGTAGGAATCTCATTTGAGTGGTAACCATGTTAGTTAATGGCAAGTAATCATCTAAAGCCAAGTAGATGCTTACAGCATGACTGATTCTGTTTTTATATCTATTTTTTAGTTAATGATTTTAAGAAAAACGTCCATCGTAGATAAGAAGAAATTGGATTTTTCTTGCAGACACTATCTACAAAAATTCAAAACCTATATCCGTTCTAAAATACTTCCCTTCAAAACTAATATTTTCAGCTGTTTTCATTGATTTTGAAACTGCTTCGCTCAATGAATTCCCCAACGATGTAACAGCTAAAACTCGTCCACCATTCGTTACTATTTCGTTATTATTATTCAATGCCGTTCCTGCATGAAACAACATGGAATTATTTGAAGGCTCCAAGTTTGTCATGAGTTTTCCTTTTTCGTAATCACCAGGATAACCAGCTGACACCAACATCACTGTAGCAGCATGTTGAGTGCTAATTTTTAAATCCGTTTCATGTAATTTTCCTTTGGCAGTAGCCACCATTAATTCCACAAAATCTGATTCAATTAAAGGCAAAACAGTTTCCGTTTCAGGATCACCCATACGGCAGTTATACTCAATAACCACAGGCTCTTCGCCTACTTTTATTAAGCCAATAAATATAAAACCTACATATTTTATGTTTTCGTTATTAAGTCCGATTATGGTTGGTTCAATAATTTTGATTATTACCTTTTGCATAAACTCATGGTTAGCAAAAGGAACTGGAGAAATAGCGCCCATTCCACCCGTGTTTAAACCGGTTTCGCCCACTCCTATTCGTTTATAATCTTTTGCTGTTGGCAATATTTTATAAGAATTTCCGTCACTTAAAACAAAAACAGATAATTCAATTCCAGTTAAAAATTCTTCAATCACCACTTTGCTGCTTGCTGCACCAAACTTTTTATCGCTTATCATCTGTTGCAATTCACTGGTGGCTTCTTCCAAAGTTTGGCATATCAAAACGCCTTTTCCAGCAGCCAATCCATCGGCTTTTAGCACAATTGGCATTTTTTGAGTTTTTAAATATGCTATGCCTTCATTTAAATTATCGCTGGTAAAAGTTTGATAAGCTGCTGTTGGAATATTGTTTTTATACATAAAAGCTTTGCTCCAATCTTTGCTAGCTTCCATGGTTGCTCCCATTTTATCGGGGCCAATAAATAGCATATTTTTTAAGTTTTCATTGGCTTCAAAGTAATCGCGCATACCCAAAACCAATGGTTCTTCCGGACCAACGATTAATAATTCAACATTATTTTCTAAGCAAAATATTCCAACCGTTTCAAAATCATTTGGATTCATTTTTACGTTTTTTCCAAATTCGGATGTTCCAGCATTGCCAGGGGCAATAAAAAGTTGGGTACACAAAGGGCTTTGCGACAGTTTATAAGCAAAAGCATGCTCACGTCCGCCAGCACCAATCAATAAAATATTCATGAGGCAAATATATCATTTCAAAAATGTTTTTAAGAATAAACACTTTTGAAATGATGAATATTAGGAAGGAATGATTATTTTATTTTTTACCTACTCACCATATCAAAGGCTTCATCAGGAATATCATTGATGTTAAGAACCAAAAATCCATCTAATGAATTATTGAATTTTGGATCTACATTGAAAGCAATAATTTTTCCTTTTAGCTTCAAATATTTTTTTACTAATACCGGAATTTTTGAATGATTGGTTTCAATTTCACCAATAAAATTATCCAATGTTTTTATATCGTCTCTGTGCTTTTCGAGCAATAACTTTTTGTCTTCGCCAGTGTATTGATACTTGAATTTTTTGCGTGGCTTTACCATTTTCGACATTGCTTTATCGTAATGATTATGGCGAATATAAGCCACCAATAAATCTTTTGATAAGTTAGAAAACTCGCCACTGATACTTACCGGACCAATCATGTAATTATAACGACCATGGTGTTGTTTCAAAAACTCATTGATGCCTTTCCAAAGTAGCATTAAGCTTAATGGTTTACGTTGATATTCCAATGTTACAAATGATCTTCCCAATTCTATGCTATCTTTTAAAATGGGTGCAAACTCTTTTTTTAGTTTGAATAATTGGTTTAAGTAAAATCCTTTTTTGCCAAATTGTTTGTACAATTCATCGCCTAAACCAATGCGATACGCACCCACTATTTTTTGAGCTAATGAATCCCAAATGAACAAATGTTTGTAGTACAAATCGAATTCATCGGTATCAAAACTTCGGTTTGTACCCTCACCAACTGCTCTAAAAGTTATTTCGCGCAAGCGAGTAATTTCCTTTAAAACATTGGGAATATTAAATGCATTACTAATATAAACTTCAAAATTTTCATGTTTATAAACTTGGTCGTTTTGAATATTATCAATGTCGTTTTGAATGACAATATTTAACGTTTCTGCAATAATTGGTTTAGCTTTAACTAGCTTGCTTAAATTTATTTTGAAAAACTTTTTTACTTCAATTCCTGAACCTAAGGCATAAGTTTTAGCCCTCACAAAACGCAATAATTCATCACTATTTTCAAACTCGCTGAGTACTTTTGGTAAAATTGGTTTTCCAATTCTAACAATTACTTTTTGTTTTTTGTTAAATAATTCAGAAGGTAATTTTACAGTTCTTAAATTAGGACTTATTAAACCCAATAAATTAAAGACTAAACTATTATGTCCGCTAAAATAAATAGGTAAAACTTTCACATTGGCTTTTTGTATAATTTTACCTATGGTTGGATCCCATTTTTTATCGGTAATTTTCAAAGTATTTAATTGCAAAGCAGAAACCTCTCCAGCGGGAAAAATTCCAATTGGATGTTCCTTTATATGACCCAAAACTTCTTTTAATCCTTGCATATTCATGCTGCTTTTTTTAGCATTATCAAAAGGATTTACAGCAATAATATGATCTTTTAAAGGGGGAATTTGTTGCAATAAATAATTAGCCAAAAACTTGGTATCTGGTCTTATTTTATTTAAAATAGACAAACTTATTAATCCATCAATTCCGCCATAAGGATGATTGGAAATAGCTATAAAAGGTTCCGTTCTTGGAATATTTTTCAAATCCTCCGCATCAATTTCGTATTCAATGCCTAATTCCTCCAACATTTTATCGGTAAAATCAAAACCTTGAAGCTCAGAAAAAGGACTGTAAGCTTCATTTAATTTATCAAGCTTTAGCAGTTTCATAATTGCTGGAGCTAGCACACTAACATGCAATTTTTGTAACTTTAAGGCTTTAGCTACATCTTTTTCGTTGATTAAATTGCTCATTTTACTTATATTTAAAAAACCAAAAATAGGCATTTAAAAACTAGCGTATATAAAGTTATTGTTAAATGTAAAGATTAAAAAAATTGGGCAAAACCTATTTTAAAACTTTCAATACTTCAAAACGAATTACAATGATTATTAGTAGTTTAATATTTAGCAAAAGTAAATTGTGGAAATAAAAATGCAATAGTTGAAAAATTGTATAGATAATTTGCATTCATAAGTTGATTTTCGCATTTCTTGATTTTTAAAACTCCATATCAATTCATCGCCATTGAAGGCAATATAGGTGCAGGTAAAAGCACTTTAGTAAACATGCTTTCTGATGTTTTAAAAGCAAAAAAAATATTGGAAGAGTTTGAAGACAATTCATTTCTTCCAAAATTTTACGAAAACAGAAGCCGGTATGCTTTTCCATTAGAAATGAGTTTTTTGGCAGCTCGATTTAACCAATTAAAAAAACAATTGGTGGAAGATAAATTGTTTGGCGAGCCAATTATTAGCGATTATATTTTTGCAAAATGTTTGTTGTTTTCTCAAAACACATTAGACCATGACGAGTATAAATTATACCGTCAAATGTTTGAAATTATTAATTTTCAAATTCCACAACCCGATTTATTAGTATATTTACATGCGCCCGTTGAAAAATTGCAATGGAATATTTCGAACCGAGGTAGGGTTTATGAAAAAAAAATAGACGATAATTATTTACAAAGTCTGCAAGAAACTTATTTTAAATACATGAATAGCCAAACAAATACAAGGGTTTTGGTGGTTAATTGTGCGGGATTAGATTTTGTAAATAATACCAATGATTTTGATTTTTTATTGCAGGCCATTTGCAAAGACTTTCCTTTTGGAATGAACTATTTATAAAAAAGTTGGCATTTCGGTTTCAATTAAAATTGGCTCCTTTTTTACCGGATGAACAAAACTTAAACTGAACGAATGCAAACAAATACTTCCATTTCTATTTGGTGTTTGTGCGCCATATTTTACATCGCCAACTATGCTGCAACCAATATATGCCAGCTGTGCCCTAATTTGATGTTTCCGGCCCGTTAATAATTTTATTTTTAGCCAACTGTATCGTCCTTCTTTTTTCAAAACAGTATATTCCAATTGTGCTTTAATGGCTTTGGTAACTTCTTCATCAAATGCTTTGGTCATGTTTTTGGTTTCATCTCTGCGCAACCAATGTGTGAGCAATCCGGTGGCACTTGGCGGACAATTATGAACTTTGGCTATGTAATGTTTTTCTACTTCACGCTTTTGAAAAATTTCATTCATGCGCACCAAAGCTTTACTGCTTTTAGCAAATAATACCAAACCACTAACAGGCATGTCAATTCTATGAATAACGCCTAAAAAAACATCACCAGGTTTTTGTTCATTCACTTTGATGTATTGTTTCACCTCGTCCTCCAAACTTTTAGGCTTGTGAGGTTCCGGCTGCACCGTTTGTCCGCTTTGTTTTAAAGCAGCTATTAAGTGATTGTCTTCGTATAGGATTTGAACCATTTGGCGATTGAAAGATTTAGGGATTTTTGATTGAAAGATTGAAAGATTACAAAAATTAAAAGATAACAAAGTTGGAATTGCTTTTTTTGTTATTGACCATATACAAGTTGCCTCCTTCGACTCCGCTCAGGATGACAACGTGAGCTTTCAGCATTTTACTTCGCAATTTTGTCACTTCGAACTTCGCACTTTTTTAGTATTGTTCTTTTTCGTTCGGAAAATCTACTGATTTTACATCGGATACATATTGTTCCACTGCACCTTTTATTTCGTCAAATAAATTTAAATACCTGCGTAAAAATTTGGGTGAAAAATCTTTGTTGATGCCTAACAAATCGTGGCTTACCAATACTTGTCCGTCAACATCTGAACCGGCACCAATGCCTATCACCGGAATTTTTACTAACTCAGTAACTTGCTTGGCTAACTTCGATGGAATTTTTTCTAATACTATTGCAAAGCAACCTGCTTCTTCTAATAATTTGGCATCGTGTAATAATTTTTGAGCTTCTAAATCTTCTTTTGCTCTTACTTCATAAGTGCCAAATTTATAAATGCTTTGAGGTGTTAAACCCAAATGGCCCATTACAGGAATTCCAGCTGTTAAAATTCTTTTGATAGATTCCACCACTTCTTCGCCACCTTCTAATTTAACAGCGTGAGCTTCGGCTTCTTTCATAATTCTAATAGAAGAATTCAATGCCTCTTTTGAATTACCTTGATAACTTCCAAATGGTAAATCAACCACCACCAAACAACGATTTACAGCTTTTATTACCGAAGCCGCATGGCTAATCATTTGATCTAAAGTAATTGGCAAAGTTGTTTCATGACCGTGCATCACATTGCTTGCACTATCGCCAACAAGCAATACATCAATTTTTGCCTCATCAAAAATTTTTGCCATGCTGAAATCGTAAGCGGTAAGCATGCTTATTTTTTCGCCACGCATTTTCATTTCTTGTATGCTATGTGTGGTAATTTTTTTATACTCTTTATGAACGCTCATGGTCTTTTTATTTTTTTTCAAATGTAGAAATAAAACCTTTAATCAAAATTATTTGTCATATAATTAAATCAATTAAATTTCAAAAGCTATATTGCCGGCCCAAAATGAAGAAAAATATCATCATATTCCTAGTATTGCTAAGCGTAATGGCTTGCGATAATTCGTTAGAAATAAATGCACCTTACCGAGAAATACCGGTAGTTTATGGCTTTATAGATAAAAATGAAACTATTCAATATTTAAGAATTCAAAAAGTTTTTCAAAATTCCATTGAAATTAAAGCAAGTGAAGCCGCTAAAATTACCGACTCACTTTACCTGAATAATTTATTAGTTCAATTAATTGTAAATAAAGACACCATCAATTGTATTAGAACAAATAATATTCCTAAAAATGCTGGCTTATTTGCCAATGATTCAAATTATATTTACCAAACAAATCCTTATAATTGGTTAGGTGTAGGTTTGGCAAAAGTTAATTTATTAATCAGAGACACTGTTAATGGAAATATTTTTACTTCCAGTTGTAATTTAATTGGTGACCAAATCATTGAGCAAAGAAATATTACAATTTCAGAAAACACAAATAACCTTTTTACATTTAGGTATTTTGTAAATAAATCGGCATATATAATAGATGCAGCAGTTAGGCTAAAATACATGGAAGCACTCAATAGCAATCCGAGTTTTTATGTTGAAAAATATTACGATTATTATGTTCAATCGGGAAAAGAAACAGTTAATTACAATGCAAATGACCCAGTTTCAGAGCGAATTAAATCAGTAGATTTATTAAACAATTGGAGACAATTTTTTGCAACGCAATCAAAAAATGTAATCAGAAAATATATTGGCGTAGAGTATGTTACCTGGGGTGCAGGCCCCGATTTTTTAGACATTCAAGAACAAAACAAACCTAATATTTCATTTGTACAAAAACACACAGATTATACCAATATAAAAGGTGGTTTGGGTATTTTTACCTCAAGAACATTTAATAGACAACCATTAATTTCATTAGATTCAAATTCTATTGTATTAATTAATACATTGCCTCAATTTCAGAGATAAACTTTATATCAAAAATCAAAAATTCTGTCATAATAGCTGCCAAAAGGCAGCTATTTTTTTGTTGTTTTTAAAAAAATAAGCCATTTTTTTTGTGTTCTTGTAAAAAATTGCCTTGGCATTATGATTGACAATATTTGTAAAAAATTACAAAGATTATGAGTAAAATAATAGGCATAGATTTAGGAACAACAAACTCTTGCGTTGCAGTAATGGAAGGCAACGAACCAGTAGTTATTGCTAACAGCGAAGGACGTAGAACAACTCCATCGATTGTAGCATTTATTAAAGATGGTGAACGTAAAATTGGAGACCCTGCAAAACGTCAGGCAGTTACTAATCCAAAAAACACCATTTCATCCATCAAACGTTTCATGGGTAACACCTACGACCAAGTTTCAAAAGAAATTAGTCGCATGTCGTACACGGTAAAAAAAGGTGATAACAACACACCTCGTGTAGAAATTGATGGTAGATTATATACACCTCAAGAACTTTCAGCAATGATTTTGCAAAAAATGAAAAAAACTGCTGAAGATTATTTAGGGTATGAAGTAAAAGAAGCTGTAATTACCGTTCCTGCATACTTTAACGATGCACAACGCCAAGCTACTAAAGAAGCTGGAGAAATAGCTGGTTTAACTGTAAAACGTATCATTAACGAACCAACTGCAGCTGCTTTGGCTTATGGTTTAGACAAAACTTCAAAGAAAGATACTAAAGTAGTAGTTTTCGATTGTGGTGGTGGAACGCATGACGTTTCGGTTTTAGAAATGTATGATGTGGATGGAACTGGAACTTTTGAGGTTAAAAGTACTGATGGCGATACGCACTTAGGTGGTGACGATTTTGATCACGTATTAATTGATTATTTAGCTGACGAATTTAAAAACGATGAAGGCATAGATTTACGCAAAGACCCAATGGCTTTACAACGTTTGAAAGAAGCTGCTGAAAAAGCAAAAATTGAACTTTCAAGTTCAACTCAAACTGAAGTAAATTTACCTTATATTATTCCTGTAGACGGAATTCCTAAGCATTTAGTAAAAACAATTACCCGTGCTAAATTTGAACAATTAGCTGATAGTTTGATTAAACGTACCATTGAGCCATGTAAAACTGCTTTGAAAAATGCAGGTTACAGCATTAGTGATATCGATGAAATTATATTAGTAGGTGGTTCCACTCGTATCCCTGCCATTCAAGAAGCAGTAGAAAAATTCTTTGGAAAAGCTGCATCTAAAGGAGTAAATCCTGATGAAGTAGTGGCCATTGGTGCTGCCATTCAAGGTGGAGTTTTAACAGGAGAAGTAAAAGATGTATTGTTATTAGATGTAACTCCTTTAAGTTTAGGAATTGAAACTATGGGTGGTGTGTTTACTAAATTAATAGATGCAAACACCACTATTCCAACTAAAAAATCGGAATCATTTAGTACTGCTAGCGATAACCAACCAAGTGTTGAAATACATGTATTACAAGGCGAACGCCCGATGGCAGCTCAAAACAGAAGTTTAGGTCGTTTCCATTTAGATGGTATTCCTCCTGCACCTCGTGGAGTTCCTCAGGTAGAAGTTATATTTGACATTGATGCCAATGGTATATTGCACGTAAGTGCAAAAGATAAAGGCACAGGAAAAGAACAAAAAATTAGAATTGAAGCATCATCGGGATTAAGTGATGACGATATTAAACGCATGAGAGCTGAAGCTGAAGCAAATGCTGACGCGGATAAACTAGCAAAAGAAGAAGCAGAAAAAATTAACATGGCTGATAGCTTAATATTCCAAACTGAAAAACAGATCAAAGAATATGGCGAAAAAATTCCTGTTGAGAAAAAAGAAGCAATCGAAAAAGGTTTAGAAGAATTGAAAGCTGCTCACACAGCAAAAGATTTACCTAGAATAGATGCTGCTTTAGAAGCACTAAATACTGCTTGGGCTGCTGCTAGTGAAGATATGTACAAAGCTACTCAAAACGAGCAACCAACAGAAGGCGAACCAAATGCTGATGCTGGTGCAACTGATAGCAATACAGAAGATGCTACTTTTGAAGAAGTAAAATAATCAATAGTTTTATTAAGTATAAAAAACCAAGAGTTTAATTACTCTTGGTTTTTTTTGTTCTTAACAAAAGTACATCCTCCATTGTTGGAACTATCATAGGCGAATTGATTAAAACAATTAGTAATTTGAAAATTACTTTTACTATATTTGAATTTTAAAAATAAACATGACCATTACCGCGCTCAAAAAAGAACTTTATAAAACAATAGATGCTATTGAAGACAATGCTATCTTGGAGGCTGTTTACACCATTTTAAAACCAAAAAGTGTAACAAAAAAAGTGATGGTTCCAATGAGCAAAACAGAATTTTTAAATAGAAATGCAGCATCTCAAAAAGACATAGAAAACGGAAACTTAATTAGTCATAAAGCTTTAAAAAAGCAATTTGCTAAAACAAAGTGAAAAAGTTAAACATTTTATGGACTGCATTTGCATCTAATTGCCTATTGGAAATTCATGAATATTTATTGGAAGAAACTAAATCAGAGACTATAGCTAATAATTATTGCAATAAATTAATAGAAAGTGTTGAGTATTTATCTACTCAACCTGAAGCTGGTCAAATAGAACATTTATTACATAAATTAGGTCAAAACAGTAGGTATATTATTGAAGGAAATTATAAAATAATATATGAATATAATGAAAAACAAATTATCATTACTGACCTATTTCATACCAAGCAAAATCCTTCAAAAATATTTACACGAAATAAAAAATGAGGTTTAAAAAAACTTCTATAATAAAAGCCAATCGTAAACTTATCTTTGTTGTTTAACAAAACATCCATGTCATTTAATTCCCTCGGTTTATCTCGCGATTTATTATATGCTTTAGAAAAGCAATTTTATACCCAACCATACCCTATTCAAGAACAAGCAATTCCTGAAATTTTAAAAGGGAATGATATTCTTGGAATAGCTCAAACAGGATCAGGAAAAACAGCCAGTTTTGTAGTGCCTATTTTACAGTTATTGCAAAGCAAACCAATTCCTAAAAATAGACATATTAATACGCTGGTGCTTGTTCCTACAAGAGAATTAGCCATTCAAGTTGAAAAAGTTTTTAAGGCATTTAGTAGTTTAATGGAACAAAAAATTAAATCGTTAGCGGTTTATGGTGGCGTGTCTATTAATCCTCAAATGATACAATTACAAGGTGTAGAAATATTAGTGGCCACACCAGGCAGATTATTAGAATTAGTAGCTAACAATTCAGTATTTTTAACTGATGTTTCAGTTTTGGTTTTAGACGAAGCAGATAAAATGTTAAATCTAGGTTTTAAAGAAGAAATGGGAAATATTTTAAAATTACTTCCTAAAAAGCGCCAAAACCTTTTATTTTCTGCCACCTTAGGAAGTGATATTACTTCATTTACCGATGTACTTTTAAATAACCCTGTAAAAATTGTAATAGAACAAGAATCCCAAAACTTAGATTTAATTACTCAATTAGCTTATTCAGTGGAAGAAAATAGAAAAGGTCCATTATTGCGATATTTAATAAACACGCATGAAATGAAACAAGTATTGGTTTTTACGTCATCAGTATTTAGGTCAGATGCGGTGGTTAATAAACTAATTGATAACGGCTATACAGCAACAGCAATGCACAGTAAAAAAAGCCAAGGAGGAAGAGAAGATGCCTTACGTAAATTTAAAAATGGTGAAGTACAAATTTTAGTAGCCACCGATTTAATGAGCCGAGGTATTGATATTCCTTTTTTGCCTTTTGTTATAAACTATGAATTACCCCGATCACCAAAGGATTATATTCATAGGATAGGAAGAACTGGAAGAGCTGAAAACGCGGGAACTGCTATTAGTTTAGTGAATGAAGAAGAAAAGCATCATTTTGGAGTAATACAAAAAAAGATGAAGAAACAAGTAGCATTGATTCCTTCAGATGAAATTGACCTGAAAGGTTATTAAACAAAAAAACGGCAAGTAAAATATATTACTTGCCGTTTTATTATATTATTATTGTATAAAAACTAAGAACTTAAAGCCGCTGCACCACCAACAATTTCTGAAATTTCAGTGGTAATGGCTGCTTGACGAACTCGGTTATATTCTACTTTTAATGATTTTAATAATTCACCAGCATTATCAGTAGCTTTGTCCATTGCAATCATCCTTGCACCATGTTCTGAAGCTAAAGAATCTAACATTGATTTTAAAACTTGTGTTTTTAAAATTCTAGGTATTAATTCCAATAATATTTCTTCTTTGTTTGGTTCAAACAAATAGTCATTTTTTACACCTGAATTTGCAGTTAAACTAGTTGTATCAATTGGTAAGAATTGCTCTGCACTTAAAATTTGTGTAGCGGCATTTTTAAACTGATTATAAACTATTTCTACAGCGTCAAATTTTCCTGCTTTAAAATTACTCAAAATGTATTCACCAATGGCAAATCCAGTTTCAGCATTTGCGGTAAGCAATGATTCTTTGAAATTATCAATGTAATTTACTGGTTGTTTTGAGAAATATTCATGGCCTTTTTTACCAATTCCCATTACACTGATTCCGCCATTAGCTTTTTGAGTTGGGTATTTGTCTGCAATGGTTTTGTTTGCCATTTTTATTACATTGGCATTAAACGAACCACACAAACCTCTATCGCTAGTAATTACTACTATTAATACATTTTTTATTGGCCTAGCATCAAAATATACTTTTAATGAATCAACATCAATGCTATCAGACAAATTGCTTAAAATACCATTTAACTTAGCTGCATAAGGGCGCATTAAGGTAATGGCATTTTGGGCTCTTCTTAACTTAGTAGCCGAAACCAATTTCATGGCTTTGGTTATCTGTTGTGTGGAAGTAACCGATGCTATTCTTATTCTAACTTCTTTTAAATTTGCCATTTTTCAATTAGGTGATTGGTTAATAAGTTGATTGGTTAATAAAGTAAAAACCTATTAACAAATCAACCTATCAACTTTTTACTATTATTAACCTACGTATTTTGCTGATAATTCTTTACAAACTTTTTCAAGAACTGCAGAAGCATCATCTGATAAACCTTTTTTCAAATCGTCTAAAGTGTTTTTATGTTTATTTTCCATATAACTTAAAAACTCTGCTTCAAACTCACGAACTTTATTTACAGGAACATTTGATAACAAACCTTTAGTTCCTAAATAAATAATTGCAACTTGTTGATCTACGCGTAAAGGAGAAAACTGACCTTGTTTCAAAATTTCAACATTACGAGCACCTTTTGCTAAAACAGCTTTAGTTGCAGCGTCTAAGTCAGAACCAAATTTAGAGAAAGCTTCTAACTCGCGGTATTGCGCTTGATCTAATTTTAAAGTTCCGGCAACTTTTTTCATTGATTTAATTTGAGCATTACCACCCACACGCGATACCGAAATACCTACGTTAATAGCTGGACGAATTCCTGAGTTAAATAAATTTGACTCTAAGAAAATTTGTCCGTCAGTAATAGAAATTACGTTAGTTGGAATGTATGCAGATACGTCACCAGCTTGCGTTTCAATAATTGGTAAAGCAGTTAATGAACCACCACCTTTAACCAAATGCTTAATTGAATCTGGAATATCATTCATTGCTTGTGCAATAGAATCAGTAGCGTTAATTTTAGCAGCACGCTCTAATAAACGAGAGTGAAGATAAAACACATCACCAGGATAAGCTTCACGTCCTGGCGGTCTACGTAATAACAATGAAACTTCGCGGTAAGCTACAGCTTGTTTCGATAAATCGTCATAGACTACTAAGGCTGGATTTCCTAAATCACGGAAAAACTCACCAATTGCAGCACCAGCCATTGGAGCATAAAACTGCATTGGAGCTGGATCTGCAGAAGTTGCAGATACAATAGTGGTATATTTCATTGCTCCATTAGCTTCTAAAGTACTTACAATTTGTGCAACTGTAGATGCTTTTTGACCAATAGCAACGTATATACAATATACAGGGTTACCTGCTTCAAAAAATTCTTTTTGATTGATAATGGCATCAATACAAACGGCAGTTTTACCAGTTTGACGATCACCAATAACTAATTCACGTTGACCACGTCCAATAGGAATCATTGCATCAATAGCTTTGATACCAGTTTGTAAAGGTTCTTTTACAGGCTCACGATAAATAACCCCAGGAGCTTTACGTTCCAAAGGCATTTCGTATAAATCACCAGCAATAGGTCCTTTACCATCAATAGGCAAACCTAATGTATTCACTACACGACCAACCATTCCTGGTCCTACTTTAATAGAAGCAATTCTACCAGTTCTTTTAACTGTATCACCTTCTATAATTGAATCGCTTGAGCCTAATAATACAGCTCCAACGTTATCTTCTTCCAAATTTAATACAATTGCTTGTACTCCATTTGCAAATTCAATTAACTCTCCAGATTGAACTTTAGTTAATCCATAAATGCGGGCAATTCCATCGCCCACTTGAAGTACTGTTCCTACTTCTTGTAATTCTGCATCTGTTTTAAAGTTGCTTAATTGCTCTCTGATAATTGCTGATACTTCGTCAGGTCTAATCTCTACCATAATAATTTTTTGTTTATTTTGAGATATATGTGTTTAATAACTGTTGTTTAGCTTTACGTAATTTACCAGAAATACTTGCATCATACAAACGGTCTTCCATTTGAATCATTAATCCACCAATTAAAGATGAATCTACAAGCATTTTTAGTTCTACGTTTTTACCGCTTTGATGTTGTAAAAAGTTTTGAATTTCAGCTTTAATTTCAGCTGATGCTGCTGTAGCAGTTTTTACTGTTGCAGTAGCAATTTTATTAATTTCGTTATATTGAGCAATGAAAGCTTCACAAATAGTAACTAAAACCATTTCACGTTGTTTACGTGTAATGATAGCTACAAATGAAATAGTTAATTTATTGAACGAACTAGCAAATATTTGAGTAATAACTGCCATTTTTTTATCGCCTTTAATCACTGGACTTTTAAGCAAGTTTTCTAAAGCATTATTTTCTTCAATAGTATGTTTCAATAATTTAATATCGGCACATATTACATCCAAAATATTTTGTTCTGTTGCTAAATCAATTAATGATTTGGCATAACGACTGGCTACTCTATAATCTGACATATGATTAGTTCAGTGTTATATTTTTTAAACTATCATTTACAAAAACCTCTTGTTGGCTTCTGTCTTCCATTTTCTTACGAAGTATTTTTTCAGCTAAGTCAACTGTAAGCACAGCAACTTGAGTTTTCAACTGATTCATGGCGTTTACTTTTTCCATTTCAATTGCTTCTTTGGCTGCAGCTATCATCTTGTCACCTTCACTTTTGGCATCACCTTTAGCTTTCGCTAAAATTTGATCCTTAATTTCGTTGGCTTCTTTCAATAACTTATCACGTTCAACACGTGCTTCATTTAAAAGACGTTGATTGTCATTTTTTAAACTTTCTAATTGTTTACGAGCAATTTCGGCAGACTTTAAAGCCTCATCAATGCTATCTTCTCTTTCTTTTAAAGCCTGTGTAATTGGTTTCCAAGCAAATTTACCTAATACAAATAATAGGATAAAAAAAGCCAAAGCACTCCAAAATAACAAACCAATACTTGGGGTTACTAATTCCATTGTATGATAATTTTTTTTAGTTTTTAAATAAAATAAAGCCCGATTTTTTATTTAACCGGGCTTCTTGTAGAAAATGGAAAATTATCCGTTTCCTAACAAAGATACAACCACCGCAAATAAAGCAACTGCTTCAACGAAAGCAGCAGCAATTAACATTGTAGTTTGAATTTTGTTAGCAGATTCTGGTTGACGTGCCATACTTTCCATAGCAGATCCACCAATTCTTCCAATACCTAGTCCAGCTCCGATTGCGGCTAGTCCAGCTCCGATTGCAGCGATACTTCCTGTCATTTTAGTTTTTATTTAGTTTAGTTTAAAATTTTAAAATTTATTTATTGTTTATTAGTGATGTGCTTCTTCTGATTCAATATTTACAGCCATTCCGATAAATAATGCCGATAAGATTGTAAATATAAAAGCTTGTAAAAAAGCAACCAATAATTCAATAGCACTGATAAATACAATAAGCGGTGTAGTTGCAAAACCAACAGCAAACGATTTAAATAATATAGCTAAGCATACTAAGCTTAATACCAAAATGTGACCTGCAGTAATATTCGCAAATAAACGAATCATTAGTGCAAAAGGTTTTGTAAATATTCCAATTATTTCAACAGGTATCATTAATGGATATAACCACAATGGTACATGAGGAAGAAAAATATGTTTCCAATAAGCTTTTTTAGCATTGATATTAGTTAAAACAAATGTAATAACAGAAAGAATCATGGTTACTGCAATATTTCCCGTAACATTTGCTCCACCTGGAAAGAACGGTATTAAACCCAACATATTATTAAACCATATAAAGAAAAATACTGTTAATAAATAAGGCATGTATTTATTGGTATGTTTTCCTAAGTTAGGTGCAGCTATGTCATCTCTAACAAATAAAATTATTGGTTCTAACCAACTTTGAATTCCTTTTGGAGCGCCAATTCCTCTTTTAGCATAACCGTTGGCAACTGTTAAAAAAATTAACATTAAACCAAATACACTGATTAATAAAGTTGCAACATTTTTGGTAATTGAAAAATCTAATACTTTAATATCAGATAAAACATTTCCATTTTCATCCACTGCATGAATTTTTTCATGTTCAATTTTGTATGAATATTTTCCAATATAAATATCATGCCCATGATTAAATTTTCCACTTGAAAAAACATCTAAACCTTTATCTGTATATAATATAACTGGTAAATGAATGCTTGTATGACCCCACAAATGCCAATCATGCGCATCTGCAACGTGTTCCATGATGGTTTTATTGATATCAAATTTTTCTTCCCCATGATTTTCAGGTGAAATATTTTCTGAAGCTTCTGATGAATGGATTGTTGCTGTTTCTATTTTAGAAGAATCAGTTGCTGAAGAACTAGTGGTGTGATTTGCAAATGAAAATATTGAAACGAATGAAAATACAATCGTTAAAATTAGTGTTTTTAGGCTATAGTATGTTGATTTAAAATTATTTATATGAGTCATTTGGTTCTTCATTTCTTGCTGAATCGGTGCGCAATTTAGTAGTAAGATTATAAATTTCAAACACAATAAATAAAATAAAAAGCAACATAAAGTAAAAAATGAAAGTTATTTGATAATTTTTATGTGTTAAAGCATAATACAAAACATAAATTAAACCACTTAAAAACCTGATTGCTAAGGCAGCATACGAGTAAATTACAAATTGTTGTGGTCCCCTTTTCAATCCCAAATAACTGATATAAAACACTAAACAAGTTAGTATGCAAAAAAAACAAATCGTTTTAACTACATCTGATTTGTTCAGATCAAGTTTGAAATAATCAATGGCATAAAAAGTTCCTAAGCCTATAAAAATACTTAAACCTATACTTAGTAAAAAAAAAGGGAGCACTATCTTCATTTTGAATTATTTATCTTGAGTAAAGTTTTTTATTAAATTGTAAAATCCTATAGCCATTCCTATAAATACACCAATGATGGTTAAATATGGAACTTTATGAATGTAATGCTTATCGGCCCAATTTCCCAAATAAGTAAAAATTAGCATAAAAAGGATTATCTGAATTAGCAAGCCTATTATTTTGGAATATTTAGCATACCCATTTTTTAAGTCATTATTTGGTTCAGAATTTGTCATATTTGAATTTGCAAAAGTAATTATTATGGTAAAACAATTATTTATTTAATTTGCGAACATGAAAATAAATAGAATCCTCATTTATTGTTTACTATCAATGGTACTTTTAAGTACTGTAACATCATGTTCAAGTAAAAAAGGAATTGCAAGAAATAAAAAATGTAATTGTCCTAAGTTTTAGCAAAAGGATTTACTATTTATTAATATTTTAAACCTCAAACATGTCGAATCCATTAATAAGTTTAATAACAGTAACTTTTAACGCTGAGCAATTACTGTCTCAAACTTGGCAATCGGCCATTGATCAAACTTACCAAAACTTTGAACTCATATTGATAGATGGAGGTTCAAAAGACAATACCTTACAAGTTGCAAAACAGTTTGAAAATAAAATAGGAACGGTTATTTCTGAACCTGATAATGGTATTTACGATGCAATGAACAAAGGAATAAAAGCTGCAAAAGGTGAATGGGTTTACTTTTTAAATGCTGGTGACTCCTTTTATAATAAAGAAGTGTTAGCAAGTATTTTTGACAACAAAAATCAGGAGAGTTATGAGCTCATTTATGGAAAAGTACAAACAGTAAATGAACCAACTGGGGTTAATTATATTAATGGTAAACAGGTAACATTTTCTGATTTTTACTCCCATTATCCTATTTGCCATCAAGCTACATTTACAAATATAAAAGCCTTTGAAAAAATTGGTTTTTACAATATTAATTATAAATTGGTATCTGACAATACTTGGTTTGCTTTGTTTTTTAAAAACCAAGCTAATAAAGCCATTTTTATTGATAAAATTATTGCCTTTTACGATATTCAAGGGGCTACTTATCATAAGCGAATGAAAGGTTATAAAGAATATATTCATTTTGGATGGGGTAATTTTCCTTTATCTGTGGCAATAAAAAACTGGATGAAATATCCACTTTTATGGTTAAAAGTAAAATTGATCAGAACTTTTACCAATACTACAATTTTTAAAATCTATAGGAAACTTAAGTTTGGAAAAAAAGTGGCTGTTTAAATTCAATTTCCGAATTTCAAAAAAATTTATTCAATTATATTATCACAAAAAAAGGGCAATTGAAATATGATCAATTGCCCTTTCTTACATTATCAATTTTAAATTTACTCGAATTCAGCTTCAAGAATACGTTTAATTTCAACTATTGTATCTTCCTCTAAATCAGTTCTACGCACTAAATCTTCGTTTGAAACCGCTAAAACCGCTTTGGCTGTATCTAAACCTGTATTTTTTAACTCATCAATAATCCAACTATCAATTTCGTCTGTAAATTCATCTAAATCTATGTCATCTCCTTCACTTTCACCATCACGATAAACATCTATTTCATAACCTACCATTTTTCCAGCAAGTTTTATATTATTACCACCATTACCAATGGCTAAGCTCACTTGGTCTGGTTTTAAGAACACGGAAACGCGTTTGTCAGCTTCTTCGACTTTAATGCTCGTAATTTTAGCAGGACTTAAAGCACGAGTAACTAATAATTGTAAGTTATTGGTATAGTTAATTACGTCAATATTTTCGTTACGTAATTCACGAACAATTCCATGAATACGACTACCTTTCATACCAACACATGCTCCTACTGGATCAATTCTATCATCATAACTTTCTACAGCTACTTTAGCACGTTTACCTGGTTCACGAACAATTTTTTTGATGTTAATTAAACCATCAATTATTTCTGGAACTTCAAGTTCAAATAATCTTTCTAAGAATAATGGAGAAGTACGAGATAATATAATTCTAGGGCTACCATTATGCATTTCTACTCTTAAAACAATTGCTTTAATTGATTCGCCTTTTTTATAATGATCAGCAGGAATCATTTCAATTTTTGGAAGTAATAATTCATTGCCTTCTTCATCCAGCACCATGATTTCTTTTTTCCAAATTTGATATACTTCACCACTAACTATTTCGCCAACTTTATCTTTATATTTCTTGTATAGTTCGTCTTTCTCTAATTCCAAAACTTTTCCTAATAAGGTTTGACGAGCTGATAAAATTGCTCTTCTACCAAATACGGCCATTCCAACTTCTTCAGTTACATCTTCTCCAATTTCAAAATCGGGTTCAATTTTAACTGCATCACTGTATGAAATTTGTGCTCTTGGATTTTCTACTTCACCATCATGAACAATGTTTCTATTTTGCCAAATTTCTAAGTCACCACTTTTATCATTTATAATAACATCAAAGTTATCATCGGTAACAAATTTTTTGCGTAACATGGTTCTAAATACATCTTCAAGCACGCGCTGAAGTGTTGCTCTGTCAATGTTTTTAAATTCTTTAAACTCATCAAATGAGCTTATCAGTCCTTCACTATGCATATTCTATTTTGTTGTTTTTATTTTAATTCTTAAATTATTTTCTAAATACTTAAAACTATTTAAAGCTTATTTGAACAGTACTTTCTTTTATATCGTTAATATTTATATCCTTTAAAATGGTATCTTTTGCTTTATAATCCTTCTTGGTATCTTTTAAATGAAGTGTAATAATATCACCTTCTATTTTTACTAATTTGCCTAATAATTCAGTATTTTGCAATAAAACAACTTTCAATTCACGTCCAATATGTTTTGGATATTGTCTAAAAAGTGTCAATGGGTTTTCAGCACCTGGTGATGAAACTTCCATTGTATAAGGCTCTTCTCCATACTCCATGGCATCTAAATGGCCTGACAAATGTTTACTTAACATTCTGCATTCATCTATGCTTACTCCATTATCTCCATCAATAAAAATACTTACTTTTTTACTGCCAACTTTCCATTCTATATTTACTAAAAACAAATGTGATGATAAATACTCATTTGTCCAAATTGTTAATTGCTCTATTATATCCATTTTAAAAATAAAAGAGGGGACTTTTGTCCCCTCTTTTTCATAACTAATACGTTTCAAAAGTAAACATATTTTCTAATAAAGCAAACTTTTTAAAAATAAGTTTCTAGAGTTAGTTGTTTTAAACCATTATCTTAACAAAGTAACAGAACCAGAATATTGGTATTTTTTACCACTAAAACTGCTTGCAAATATTTGGTAAACGTATGCATCTTGCTGACATTCGCCTCCTGATTTCATGTCTGTTCCATCCCAACCTGTATTTTTTGGCCAAGTA